>JBPOHM010000050.1:0-17790 GCA_052035585.1 Bacillota bacterium | reverse complement strand
ACGTGTCCATTTTTTGTTAACATTAACAATATCCTCCAATATATTTTCTAATCATATTATACCATAAAAAAAACAATAAATCGATGATTTTTCAACGATTTATTGTTAATTTTTCGTAATTTTTGTTGTTTAATTTTATGACTTTGTCAACAGTCTGAGTCTTTCATAACTGAAAGACTCTTTTCATTAAAAATCTATTTCCCTATTCCGTTTTCTCTAGCATAGTAGAATAAATACTGCTGTGCATAGCCAGATAGACTTCCAAATTTATGCTCAGCAAACTCTCGTATTTGCTTATCACTTGTAGTTTTTGGTACATATAGCTCCTGCATAACTCTTCTAACCCATACATCAACAGGGAATGTTGAAAATTGCTTCATTGAAAATAGTAATATACAATTTGCCACCTTATTGCCTATACCTTTATATGATAACAAATATTCTAAAGCTTCTTCATATGATTTTTCCTTTAGCTTGTACACAATGTCTCGTTCATCTACTATTCTCATAGCAGCTTCTTTTATTCGTTCAGAACGGAATCCTGCCTTACATGATCTTATTATATCTATATCAGCCTTGGCTAATTGCTCCTCTGTAGGAAATGAATAATAAAGCTTTCCATTATATTCTCCTATTTTATCTCCAAAATTATAGCTTAAATTTTCTATAACCTTTTTTATCATTGGTATTCTATTATTTGCAGATATCATAAAGGAAATAATAATTTCAAACTCATCTTGATTTAATATTCTTATACCATGTCCAAAGCTTATAGCCTTTTTCATTATATCATCATTATCTAGCCATAATTTTATATTAGTATAATCTGTGTTTAAATCAAAATAATCCTGCCATATATCAATAAAATCCTCAGCATTAGTATTATTTATTATTATATCTTCATTTTGCTTGGCAATATTAATAACCTTTCCCTTTGCAACTACAGTATAGCTATTATCTTTTTCCTTTTCCCACCTAAAGGCTTGTCCACATTCAAAAATGTGACAAGGGTCAAAGTCAGGCTGTTCTTTGATAATTATCTTATTTTTTTCCTCTTTTATCCTCATCATTTCACCTTGTCTATTAAATTATTCTTTTATTAATAATAACTATACCACAAAAAGCTGATAGTTTCAACTTTTATATTACACTATTGTGTATCAGTGTTCATTTTAGTAATTACTTCTAATTCAGGATTAGCTTCCTTTCCATTATATGAATAATAAAACTCTTCACTTATATTATTACCTTCAATAGTAATTATAAGAGGCATACCCTCAGGTCTTTCATAGCGTAATAAAAAGCCATAGTTTTCTTTGTTTTTTGATTCATATAATAATTCATCCTTAACTAACTCATTATCTTTATAATCAGCTCTATAAACTGATATTTTCATATTATTATAAACAGGAACTATCAAAGCTGACTCATATGAATTATCTCCATATTCCTCTATGCTTATATTCTTTTTATATGAATCTATCTTCTCGCTGCTTAAATCATTTAACACAAGAGCAACAATCTCATAATCATCTAAATACTCTTTACCAACATATAAAACAGCTTTATTTTCTATAATGCTATTAATTATGCTAGTGTTATTATCTGTGTTATCACCAGTTTTATTGTCTTCCTTATCATCAGAAGCAACATTTTTATTACATGAAAATAAACTAAGGCTTAATATAATCAATAATAAAACTAATATATACTTTCTTTTCATTTTGAAATTCTCCTTTTGTCTAATAAATTTAGTAATATTATTAACATATTATTATTTTTAATGTATTTTGTCAAAAATAAATTTTTATATCAATTATACATATTGTATCAAATTGATACTTATCCTGTCTCATTTTGTAACAGGTATATACTAAATTATCTGTATTTTCATTATGTATCTATTGGCATAAATATTGCAATTTAGATAATAAACTATATTATTGAATTATAAGAGGTATATTATGTCTATTAAAGAAAATATTTTATATATTTTAAATAATGAAGTAAAGCCTGCTATAGGTTGTACAGAGCCAGTTGCCATAGCTCTTTGTGCTGCTGCCGCTGCGTCTTGTATAAATGGTAGCATAGACCTCGTAATGGTATATTTAAGCTCTAATATATATAAAAACGGTATGAATGTTGGCATACCTAATTCAAATGAAATCGGATTAGATGTTGCAGCTGCATTAGGAGTAGCAAAAAGAGATTATGAAAAGGGATTAGAAATACTAGGTGAAATTGATGATAATTGCAGAAGCACTGCTAAGGACTTATTAAACAACAACAAGGTTATAGTTAAAATTTCTGATACAGATAAAAAGGTTTATGTCAAGGTAATAGTAAAGTCCGGAGATAATGTCGCTAAAGCAATTATTGAGGACAAGCATGATAATATAGTAAGCATTTCTTTAAATGATAAAATAATCCTCTTAAAAGAAAATAGCTCATGTGATAATCAATGCTCTGGAGTAGATGAAAGCTTCTTTGATTCTTCAATACTTGACATAATAAAAGCTATAGAAGAATTGGACTTTGAAGATACAAAATTCATGCTAGAGGGGTTAAGGATGAACCTATCAGCTGCAAGCCTTGGCATGAATCAAAGACTTGGAATAGGTACTGGATATGCGATTAAGCAAAATATTGACAAGGGAATATTAGGGAATGACTTAGCTAATAAAGCAATGATGCTTACATCTGCGGCATCAGATGCAAGAATGTCTGGACTTAATGTGCCAGTTATGAGCTCAAATGGAAGTGGGAACAATGGTTTAACAGCAATTCTACCAATAGCTGCTTATAATGAAATAAATCCTTCAAATGAAGTAAATCTATCAAAGGCACTTGCAATAAGTCATGTCATTACTGCCTATGTTAAACACTATATTGGAAGACTATCTCCTCTTTGTGGATGCTCCATAGCGGCCGCAACTGGTTCTGCCTGTGCAATCACATGGTTAATGGGTGGTAGCTATGCTCAAATACAGGGTACGGTGAAAAATATATTAGCAAATCAATCTGGAGTTATATGTGATGGAGCTAAACCTGGTTGCTCTTTAAAGCTAGGAACAGCTGCAGCTGCTGGAGTTCAATCCTCAATTTTAGCTATGGAAGGATATTATGCCTGTAAAAATAATGGTATAGTAACTGGAACAGCAGAGCAAAGTATCAAAAATCTTAAGATTTTAAGTGATCAAGGTATGACAAATGTAGATAGAACAATTATAGATATAATGCTTAATGCTAAATAAGAAAAATTTATATAAATTTAAAAAACTGCTATACAATTGTAATGTATAGCAGTTTTATTATTAAAAGATATTTATTACATTGATGAGCCACAATTTACACAGAATTTTGCACCATATTTATTTTTAGATCCACATTGTGTACAAAATACAGCTTTTTCTTCTGGTTGCTCAACATTATACTGTTCAGCCTCAGGTTGTGGAGTCGGTTCTATATTAAGTGTCGCTTGTGTATCAGCACCTGCTCCTGCAAATGCTGGTTGTGGAATTTCATTTTTACCTTTATTAAATAATTCCTTAAACTTAGCTGACATATCACATAGCTTACTATATAAGTCAAATGTAATAACTGTAGTAGGAGCAACAGCCATATATGCTACCATAGTTCTTGCTAGGATGAAGCTATCTATAAATGCAAATTTTATTGAAAATGCTATAAATAGAGAAATAACAAAAGCCAACCAACCTGGCCAAGAAAAAGCACGGAACAATAATCCTAATAAAGCAAACACTCCAAGTGTAATTCCAACAAGAGCTATAACAACCATTACCATTGTTTTAGCTGCACTGCTTAATAAAGCCTTCCAGTTTTAAGCATAGATTACAACACCATCAGCAGCACTCTTGAAAGCACCCTGTTCCTTCTTATAGAAGGTATAACCTAAACAGCATTCATCTACATAACCTAATGACAGCTCTACAAAAAATTTAGCAAGACCAGCAACTGAGCTCATACCAGGTATGAAGTCCAATGCATTACTAACCTTTTGAATAGCACCTTGAATTTGCTTAACGGCTCCAGAAACAAGACTATCTACAGCAAAATATATATTTGATGTAGCAAAACGTTCTGTTACTATTTGTTTACCATAGGCCACTTGATTAGATGGCACTTTTCCAGTTGTAGTTGCTTCTACCATTACAGCAATATGCCCCGCCTTCACCAAATAACCAAAATAGTGCATAATAACAAATCTAACTATGCCTACAGCAATTAGCCAAATTATAATCATAATTCCGCCTACATCACTACTTCTAAAAAGCCATGCTAAACCAGCAAAAATTGCAAATAACACAGCAGATATTAAAACTGTTGCAAGTCCTAGAAGTAATTTTGCCCATACAAAGGGCATTGTTTTTGAATATAGTTCTCCAGCTTTCATCTTAATCCTCCTTATCATAATGAACATTATAGTTCATTATTAACCCTTTTAATTTATTAATTATAGATAATAACTATGGTTTTATTATACATTTTTAAGCTTATAAAGCAATCACCCCAAGGATGATTTTTTGTAAATTTTAACCAGCTAGCTTCTCTACAGCAATAAATATACTAGAAATTCTATACCAAGTTGCAAAATCTACTTTTCCAGTAACAGGCATTTTAAATATCTCTTGGAACCTTCTCACAGCTGTAGCAGTATTTTCACCATAGACTCCATCCTCTACAAGCTTAGGTATCAATGGGAAATTTTTTGATATAGCATTTAATTGATTCTGTATAGTTCTAACTGGCTCACCGGATGAACCTATTTCCAATACATATCCTGGGAATGACATTGGAATTCCTTCAACTTTTTCAGCCTGTCTTAAGACAATGTCACTACCATAGTAATTTTTTAATATCTGCAATGCTGTATATCCACTCTCTGCCAAATATTTAGAGCCCCATTGACTGAGCCAACCATCTCTTACAACCTTAATTCCATCAGAATATTGTGTGAACAATGGCTGTGCTAATCCAGGTCTTGAAATATATGTAGTAAAAAGCTCATCAACTATATCTGATACTTCCTTATAAATGTTTCTACCATAGCTGAATGCTTGGTCATATGCTGTAGAATTTGTTATTGTAAATCCAAAGCCCTTACTTCTATACCATTCTGTATAAACTCTATTCATTGTAAATGAAATCTGTGCGAGGATATTTGCCTTTAAAGCTTCTATTGGCCAAGTAGCATATATCTCACTACTTGCAACATTTTTTATATAATCTTTAAAGCCCATTGTATAATTTGCTGCTCCTGTATTTTCTGGTACTCCATCATGAACTACGACAAACTCTGGAACAACAGGCTCTGGAAGTACAACTAATCCTCCTGGAAAAGGTAGCTTCTTTATCTCCTCTTCAGGTATTTTAGGTGGGAAATCACCCCATAAGGTCGGATATGGTATATCAACTGATTCATAAGTAGGATTTAAAATTACTTGCTGTATAGCTGTAGTTCTTGGATAGATTTGAACATTATATACATTAGCTTCAATAAAACCAGGTAAATAAACCGATACATTGAATAGATTAAATGGTCTACCTTCATCTGGATTCAACGAATAGCTAATAGGTGGTGCAGGCAATGTAATAGGTTGCATCTGACCTACTGCATCTGTTCGAGTTTCTTCAATAAGAATACTGCTTGTTGGATCATATACTCTTATCAAAGCATCCGGAGCAGGCTGCCCTATACTATTTATAAATACACTTACTACAAGACTTCCAAAGTCACCCCTTACATTTTCTTGAATAAAGGGCTGCTTATATCTCCTCAAATTTATTAACCCCTTTCTATTTCTTGATCAAATTCTGATATTGACAAGTTCTCTATATTATAATTTATACTAGACTCTTGAAGAGTTCTTAGTGATTCATATAAATTTATCCTACCAAAGCCCCATTTATTATTAGGATAGATTCCTCCAGTGTCTCTAATGCATCCACTAATTAAAATAGCTTTAGCTAAAGGACCATCCAAGGCTACATAATATCCCTGTAAAATACCCCCTTCAAATAATAAAGCGGTTGCTCCTGCCACTACAGCTGCAGCAACAGAAGTTCCAGTCATAGTTCCTCTACCTGTCGGAAAAATTCCTGCTACATTTACTCCAGGAGCAACAAAATCCGGCGAATAGGCAGGATGTCGTGTAGGTCCCCATGAGGATGAAACAAATAAACTTCCATCATTAGCGTTATATGCACCACAGGTCATACCCCTCATTGCTGTAGCAGGAAATACTATTGTATATTCAGGTACTGGCCTTAAAAACTCTAAACCTACATCAGCTTGACCTGTAATTGGTAACCATGCATGATATTCACCACTAACGATAGTGTTTCCAAATAGTGTTACTTCCCATATACCTTGAGTAGCATTAATAAATCTAATAAAAATTATAGTATTCGCACTTCTATAATATTCTATTGTAATTGTAGTATTCTCGAACAATAAAGTATTAGAAAATCTAGTTCCAACCCTAAATGGTACTCTTGCAACTATATCACCTGTTGGTGAAGTAATTGCTACCGTTATCCTATCATAATTTGATGCATAAATAAATAAAGGAAATGAAGAACCCTCTCTTCCTGTTTTCAAGCTTATAGTTTCTGTTTGACCTGTACCATCAATTCTTCCCGAAGTATGATGTCTTGCGTTGCTTTCATTTCCAGCAGCTGTTACAATGGCAAATCCTGTATTTCTAACAGAAAAATCAATATAATCTTCAAATGCTGAATTTCCATCATGGCCACCCATATTTGAACCTAAACAAAAGCAAATTACTGCAGGCATATTTAATAGACGAGCTTGGTTAAATATATATCTTATTCCAACAAGACAATCTGTAGATTCATAAACATTTGGATTACTCCTATCAATTAAAAACAATTCCCTATAAAATTCGTGCGCAGCCCTTAGTTTCACTGCTATAATATATGACTTAGGAGCTGCTCCCATTAAATCACCTGCTTCATTGCTCGCTGCTACTGAGGCTAGAAATGTGCCATGACCATCCATATCTCTAGTTGGAACAATATCAAATGGATTCTCTGAAGCTAAGGCTTGGTTTATTTGCTCACTTGTATAAACTGCTCCATAATACAAATCGTCAGGTCTGTCTCCTTCAATTGTTTGATCCCAAATAGATAATATTTTTGTATTCCCATCTTCAAACTTAAAGGCATTTTTTGTATAATCTATACCTGTATCTACAAACCCAATTATTACACCTCTACCCGAAAGGTTTATAGCTGGTAGATTAAGAACCTGTGCTATACCAGCAGCTTCATTAGTTCTAGCATCAAGTGGAGATAAAATTTTAGGATAGAATTCTAAGAAGTCATATCCTAGATCTCTAAAAATATCATTTATATAAGCTTGATTGGTATATGCAACTGCAAGTGAATTAACAAATTGTGTTCCAACTTTTATATAAGGTTTATCTCTTATATATGACTGGAATCGTTCATTATACATTACAGTAAAGGCAACTGTTGTTGGTAGTTTAACAAACTCATCAAGTGGTAATAAATTTTCATTTATCTCCATAAAATGTTCCCCCCAAACTTATAATCTTCTAAATAATTCATTGTATTACTTAGGCACAATCTACCATAACCGAATAATTGATTTGGATATTTAACATTTCTAGTACGCGCAGCTCCTAAACGCAAAAAAGCCTTTATTCTCTCTCCATAAAGAAAAGGATCATTATTGTTTACAATCCCCCATTGCATCATTAAAGCTGCAGAGCCTGTTACAAATGGAGCTGCCATGCTTGTTCCTGTAAAAGAATCATAACCTCCTCCAGCCTTTGTGCTTATAATACCAACAGCAGGAGCACTTATATCTGGATTTGGAAGCTCCGGATTTACATTACCTCTACCTGAGAATTCTGCAATATTACCTATTCTATCATTATAACCTGAAACAGCTATAACCTTAGCTGATGTAGAAGGTATAGTCATAGTATTATTAATAGAAGGATTAGAGAAAAAGGTTCCTTCTGTTACCTCTTCCGTTGTAGGTAGCCATATATCTATCTGTCCATCAACTATTTCTCCTGATCTTATGACTAATTTCCATATCCCAGCATTAATAGTTCTTTCTGCCGCTGTAAAATTAAAAAATATTTCCTGTCTATCTGAATAATGTGTTGGTTGAGTATATATGATCGTTAATATTACATTACCATGTCTAACTGTTTTAAGCTGACTTTCAACTCCTACAATCCCTGAAGATTCTCCACCTGGAAAAATTATTTCAACAGTAAAGCTGTCTGCGAAATTTTTCCATAATGTTAGATAAAATCCCATTAAGCCAGCTGATGTAAAAAATTCAATTGTACTTTCTTGATTTGAAACTAATTGCCCTTGATAATGATGTCCTGAAGAACCTTCGTTGCCTGTAGGAATAACTATCACTGTTTTCCAAATAGCTGAAATATCAGTTATAAATGTTTCTAGTACTGATGTTCCTCTATGAGCACCTTGATTCGTTCCAAAGCTGATATTTATAGCTACAGGTTTGTTTAACATCATTGATTTTTCTATAACATATTTTATTGCTCTCATTAGCTCTGTTGTTCTTGCAAAGGATCTATAGCCTCTTGTTCCAACCTTAACTACAATCAAATCTGCTTCAGGAGCAACCCCTATATTTTCACCATTACTCGATCTCCCATTGCCTGCAGCTATTCCAGCTACTGCTGTTCCATGCCCATTTGTATCAATTATTGGTATAACTTGATATGGAAATTCATTTGATAAGGCAAGGTTAATTGCTTCGTTATCATATTCTGCTCCACTTTTAAATCCTGCAGGAGGAGTACCCTCAGCTGTTTGATCCCATATGTATAGTATTCGACTCTTTCCATTATCATCTATAAAATCTCTATGAGTAAAATCTATTCCTGAATCAATAACACCGACTATAACACCCTTTCCTTTTAAATCAAAAGTATCTTGACTTTGTACACTTAATATACAACTAGTCATTAAATTAAAGGTTGTTTCAAAATAAAGACTTTTTGGTAATTCAAGGCTTTCTATCTGAGGATGTGAATATAGTCTTTCCAATTCATCTTTATGTATTGTTATAATTGCATAGCCATAATAAAGAACCTCTACTTCAGCATTTGGAAATTCATTAATAATTGCATTTATATCACTAGTGTATCTTGCTATAACTTCTATAAAATCAACATTTTCATCTATCAGGTTATAGTATTCATCTATAGGGCGTTCTAAAGCAGAAATCTTATTATTTAAATAATTATTATTATTAACATTTTTTCTATTCAAAAAATCCACCCCTTAAAGTTTTTCATCTTTACATTTATATGTTAATAAAAAGCAAATTATAACAAAAGTGCAATATAAAAAGGCTTCCTGTAATAATACAAGAAGCCTATAATTATTAAATTAATTCTATTGTTCTGCTGCTTGAGATGCCTTATATTCTGCAATAACCTTTTCTGCAAGATGTTGTGGCATTTCATCATATCTTAGAAATTCCATTTCGAAGCTTCCTCTTGCTTGAGTCATACTTCTTAAATCAATAGCGTATGTATACATTTCTGCTTGAGGTGCTTCTGCATGAACTATTTGAGTTCCGTAGCCAGTAGGATCCATACCTAATATTCTACCACGTCTCTTGTTCATATCTCCCATTATATCTCCCATGTAGTCATCTGGTATTTCAATTTCTACCTTAACTATTGGCTCAAGTAAAACAGGTTTTGCTTCTAGCATACCTTTTTTGAATGCTAATGAAGCAGCAAGCTTAAATGCCATTTCGTTTGAGTCAACATCATGGTATGAACCATCATATAGAGTAGCTTTAATGTTAACTACCTTACATCCAGCTAAAACTCCTCTATCCAAGCAGTCTCTTAATCCTTTTTCAACTGCTGGGATATAGTTACGAGGTACTGAACCTCCAAATATTTCTTCTGCAAACTCAAACTCTTGTTGAGATGGTTCAAATCTAATATGAACATCACCGTATTGTCCAGCCCCACCAGATTGTTTCTTGTGTTTACCTTGAACATCTGATTTGCCTTTAATTGTCTCTCTATATGCAACCTTAGGATTTGATAACTCAATATCAACCTTAAATAAATTTTTAAGCTTAGATTTAATTATCTCTAGGTGCATATTTCCTTGACCGCCGATAACTAGCTCTCTAGTTTCAACGTTTCTTACGAAGTTAAATGTAATATCTTCTTCTGCTAATCTATTTAAGCCTAAGCCAACCTTTTCTTCCATATCCTTAGATTTAACATTAACAGCCATAAATAATGATGGCTTTGGCATATTAATTTGTGGATATTCTATTGGATCAGCTTTAGTACTTATTGTATCTCCAGTTTTAAAGTATTGAAGCTTAGCAACTGCTCCTATATCACCGGCAGTTATTTCTGATGTTTCAAGCTGCTCTTTACCTCTTAAGTAGAATATGTTACCAACCTTTTCAGTTTGTCTATTCTTAGTATTATATACTTCCATATCCTTCTTAATTGTTCCAGATAACACCTTGAATACGTTAATCTTACCAACAAATGGGTCAACAATTGTTTTAAATACAAAGGCTGACATTGGAGCCTTAGGATCCATTTTTCTTGTAATTTCATTGCCACTTTCGTCCTTACCAACTGACTCTTTAATATCAGCAGAGCTTGGAAGGTACTCTATAATCATTTTAATAACTTCTCTAACACCGATTGTTTTTTGAGCTGCTGTAACTATAATTGGAACTATATCTCCATTCATAACTGCTGCTCTAAGTCCGTCATGTATTTCTTCATCAGTAAAGCTCTCACCTGCAAAGAATTTTTCCATCATTTCTTCGTTTGTTTCCGCAACTGATTCCATAAGCATTTCTTTTAATTCTTCAGCTTTTTCTGTTGCATACTTAGGCACTTCACCGATAACGCATTCCTTACCATTAAATATATATCCTTCATTTGACACAACATCTACATATCCACAGAAGCTTGTTTGCTCTCCAATTGGAACCGCAAATGGCACTACCTTCTTACCAAATTTTTCACGTAAATCTTCTAGAATTTTATCATAGCTTACATCTTCCATGTCAAGCTTGTCTAGCAAAATAACTCTAGGTATTTTTCTATCTTCACAGTATTTCCAAGCCTTTTCTGTTCCGACTTGAACTCCTGAACCTGCATCTACAACTATAACAGCACCATTGCAAACCTCAAGTGCGCTATAAACCTCTCCCACAAAGTCGAAGAGACCTGGAGTATCCAAGAAGTTAATTTTTGTGTCATAATACTCTATAGGTATAACTGATGTTCCAATTGAAAATTGTCTATCCTTTTCTTCCTTATCAAAATCTGAAACTGTATTTCCGTCCTGCACTTTACCCATTCTAGTGGTTGTCTTTGTCATATATAGAAGTGATTCTATCAAAGTCGTTTTACCACAACCCCCATGACCAAGCAAAGCTACATTTCTAATTTTGTCAGCACTATAAGTCTTCATCAAAATTTCCTCCCATAAGTATTGAATATATTATTATTGTACAATAACGTTTGCAAAAAGACAAGTTATTTTTATAAAAGTTATTGCTTTTTAAACGATTTTTAATTAACTCTTTTTGTCGTTTTTAGTCTTTTTATCTTCTGTAGTGCCATCAACTTTTACTGGTTCTGGTTTTCTTTTTGTACATTTTCCTGTAAAGGTTGAACCTTCATCCATAGATAGAATATTTACTTCTATATCACCATCTATAACTCCAGTCTCTTTAATATGCATCTTGCCCTTACAATATACATTTCCAGTTATTTTTCCTGCAACTATAATGTTTTCACAATTTACAGTACCCTTAATATCAGAATTTTGACCAATATAAATGCTCTCTGAATCAACTTCACCAATTATAGTGCAATCAAGTCTTATATTGCCAGTAGATTTAAACTTTCCCTCTATTGTAATATTGGCAGACACTATAGTATCTAATTTTTCTTCATTAAATTTTTTAGTTGCTACAGATTTTTTATTACTTCCTATCATGACTACACTTACCTCTCTTAATTATTCATTATATTTTAAATAATCAGCTATTTTAAGCGGATCAATTACTTTTCCATTAACATATATTTCATAATGTAGATGTGAGCCATAGCTTGTCCCAGTATTGCCCATTAATCCAATTAATTCTCCTTGACTAACCTCTTGTCCTTGCTTAACTAGCCTTTTAGATAAATGAGCATACCTTGTCATAAATCCATTTTTATGTTCAATTAAAACATAATTTCCATAGCTATAGCTATATTTTGACTCTTTAACTACTCCATTACCAGCTGCATATATTTTAGTTCCAGTGTTATTTGATATATCTAAGCCCTTATGAAGTCTTCCCCATCTTTGTCCAAAAGGTGAAGTAAATTTACCAGTTGTAGGAAAATATGTTGGAGTATCCATCAAGTATTGTTTTCTGTCCTCAGCACTATATAAAAGCTGTTCAAGCTCTCCCTTTGTACCAGCTATTAGCTTTTCTATTTCATCAAATTTATCGTCATCTTCAGTATATGGATTTACTTTTTTATTGCTTGGTAAGTCACGCAAGACTGTAACACTTCTACTAGCTACTAAGCCTGTACTTTGAGCAACATACATAGCTCTACCTGTATCTATACTTGAATTATCATTGCTTTCAGCCTCAGAATTTTCATCTTCCTCATCTTCTGTAGGTAATCCAACAATTTCTTTTATTTTCTTGATTGACTCTTGTAAGCTTTCTATTTCATTTAGTGCATTTTCAACCTTTTGAGTTTTATCATCCAATGAACTCTTCAAACTCTTGTTTTCAATATCAAGCTGTACATTATCAAGCTGCAACTGATGCAACTCCTTTTCCAAGCCAGATAAATTATCATCTAATTTTAATTTCAAATTATATGTTTTATATGAAAATATTGTTCCAAACACAATAAATAAGAGTAGCACTACTAATCCAACATATACGATCCATTTTGATATTGATAGATTTATAGGCTTCTCTGATGTAAGAAACATTATAAAATGAAGCTTAGAGTTTTTATATTTCTTTTTTATCTTTTTATCTTTTTTAAATCCTAGCATAAGTCCTCTTCCAATTTTTATATTGATATAATATTAGAAATGTTTTCCTGACATATAAAAATTTTTAGTAACGTTGTCATTATTATATATTAATTTACATATAATTACAACGTTTTTTTATTTTTACAGTAGAGTCATTTCTAAGCATTAGTTTTTTATATCAAAAAAGAGTTGTAAAATTAACATTTACAACTCTTTAAAAAATTTTTAAATTTTATTAATAATTTTGCTTATAATTAATCATCTAATTCTTGTGCTTCTCTCATAATTTCTTCATTATCTATCTGTACTTCACCATGCTTAGCCATTGATATACAACCAAGAGCTAATATAAAGGCAATTATTGCATAGATAAATACATGAGCATAGTTATTAGTTATATCGTGTACAATTCCAAACAGTGGTGGACTAATAATATTAGATGAAGCTGAGAAGAAGTAATAATATCCTGTGAATTTACCTATTCTTGAGCTTTTTGCAATTTCTAGTACCATTGGTAGAGAATTTATATTAACTAGTGCCCAGCTAAAGCCTGCAAATATAAGCAATATTCTTACCATATTAATATTATTAGTAAATAATTGAAGGGCAAAAAGAATTATTATTCCTACAAGACCTGTCATTATTGTTTTCTTTCTTCCAAACTTAGTACCAATAAATCCAGCTGGTATTGCTCCTGCAACTAAAGCAA
The DNA here is from genome assembly GCA_052035585.1 of Bacillota bacterium. Classification (GTDB taxonomy): domain Bacteria; phylum Bacillota; class Clostridia; order Tissierellales; family Sedimentibacteraceae; genus UBA1535. The sequence goes on along the minus strand of JBPOHM010000050.1, from coordinate 3,968 downwards.
GCGAGAAATATGATAAGGTCATACTAGCAGTTCCCTTTGCTACTCCTAATACATTAGTAGCATATAAAGTGAAGTATGTTTCTACTGCATTATAACCTATAAACCAGAAGAATATTGCAAATAAAATGAATAATAAGCTTTTATTTATACTCTTCTTATCTGAGCTTTCTTCTGCTATTTCCTTAGCCTCTAGCTTTTCTCTCTCTTCCTTACTTAATATAGCTGGCTCTCTAACGAATAAAAATATCAGTGCCCAAGCTATCATCATTACTATTCCAGCAAACATGAATGGAGCCTTCATACCAAACATGTTTATCAAAATTCCACCTAATAGGAAAGCTAGAACTCCACCTACACCTCCCATAAGGTTGATAACACCATTTGCTTTTGAACGAAGTGGTGAAGGTGTCACATCAGGCATAAGAGCTATAACTGGTGAACGCCATGTACTCATTATAAAGTTAAACAGTATTACTACAGCCATCATAGCAAATAAAGCGGTTGTCCAAGGTATAAAAGTAAATAAAATTGCACATGTTGGTATTCCAACTAATATATACGGAAGTCTTCTTCCAAATCTAGTATTTGTTTTATCACTTAATGCTCCAAACAAAGGCTGAAATATTACTGCAAACACATTATCTATAGCCATTATCAGTCCAAGTAAAAAGGATGATAAACCATAGCCCTCCAAAATTAGCGGTACATTAGCATTATATACTGACCAAGCTAAAGATGAAGCAAAAAAACCAAATCCAATTAAAAAGGTCTTTTTGTAATCTAGTTTTAAATCTTTACTAATTGTAGACATTATACCCTCCATTTATTAAATTTATTAAACTATTATACAATAATTTAATAATAAAGACAAGAGGACGTTTTAACCATCAATTAATAAATGATTAAAAACGTCCTTTTATATATAAATTTATGCTATATTAATTCCCTTAATAATATTTTTAAAGTCTATTATATCTTCATTTCTTCCATGCTTATAAAAATCATAATTATATAGCATGCTTGCAAGCCTTATAATGGTATCCATTGCATTATTTTCTATGCCAAGCTCTCTCGCTAATATTGATAATGGAACAAGACCTGTTTCAATATCCTCATAAATATATCTTGTGTGTATTGTATATGGAGCTAATACCTGTGTATAAGCAACATTATTTTGCAAAGCTTGATATAAGGTGTTCCCCTTAGTTTTATAGACATAATATAACCAATCAATTGCTGATTTTACATTTACATTTAAGGCCTTTGCTATAGACATTCTCTCATTATCTATCTTTTCTAAAAATGATGCAACTGTTGGTGATATCCCTTGTTGATAATGTAAAAACGTTGTTTGCTCTTCAATACGAGCGATATTAAGTAAAACTGGCACTGGATGAAATATTACCCCAAGATTTGATAGCCCTGTCTCAAGTGTTGAGCTTGAAGGTACAATTACATCATAAAATTTGCTCAATATATCACATACTAGCTTAGTTTGCTCAGGATTATGTGCAGCTACATGAAGCTCCTTTTTAAGTGAAAATACTCTGCAAAGTCCATTTTTAGCAAGTCTGCAAGTATAAATCAATGTATCAGCTTCTGCTATTATTACATCAGCCTTAAGTCCATTTCTATTTAATATTTCTTTAAAATAATATGTTCCTAATGTTCTTCCAGGATTTAGTACTATTATTTGACCATCCTTTAAAAACGGAGCAATTTGCTCAGCAATATCACCATGAGCATTTGCTGGAGTAGCGACCATGATAAGCTCTGCACCTCTTACTGCTTGCGCAATATTACTTGTCAATTCGTCTATTTTTTCTTTAAAGTTATAATAGCCTACTAGCTCTATCCCTTCATTTTGTTCTATTTCTTGTATAACCCTTGGATTTCTATTATATAATGTAACCTTACATCCCATATGAGTAAAATAAGATGCAAAGGCTTGACCGCCGTTACCAGCACCAATTACAGTAACCCTCATAAAACACCTCCGTTATTTTGTTAAGTTTCCGTTTATTTTTAACTCCTCAATACGCTCCTTCTCACTTAGCTCCTTCATCTTTTCCTCAGAATAAGCAAGGCATTTTCCATCAATAACTCTTGTTTTTAAAATACCTCTAAACTTTTCATTTTTAACAATATGTGGAGCATCAATAATACCACGTTTAATACAATCTGCTAAAACAAAGGCATTTGCTAGAGGATCCTCATAATCCTTATAAAAATCACAGATAAAATCCTCTAAATAATGAACCTCAGATATGAGTTTTTCTTTTCTTTTTATAATTTCTTCATTTTTAGATAAATCAATATTATCGTTTACTAAATTTCTAATTACTCCTCTTACTATTTTACAGCTCTCTATTATATCATCAGCACTTGCTGCATGCTCTGCCTCATTAAAGCCTACTACATGAACAATATGAGGTTTAATATTCATAGCTAAAAATGTAGTAGCAGCTAATTGACCCTTTGCTATATTAAGGTCTGGAGATAAATAATTTAGTCCAGCTCTTACCTGTCTATAAACCTTAAAGCTATCATCAGCTAATCCTTCAACTAATTCAACCATTGCCATTACTCTAGCTAAGTCCATTGAAAAGGCAAGAGTATTAGGTGTATTAAACATATATTGTGCTATATAGTTCTTTACTCCATATTTCTTAGCATTATATGCAGATACATATGCCATGAATGCTGACATAACATCATGAGCATCTCTTAATGACCAGTGATGTGGCTCATTAATCTCTACTGCTATGTTTCTATCTGCATGGTATTTTATTAATCTTTGTGCTTCATCTATTGAAACCTCTATGCTTCTATCTCCACGGCCATCAAGCTCATTGTACCAGCAAAGTGGTATTGCTGTCCAAGCATTATCAATTGTTTCAATAAGCATATCAGCCATTTTAAACACATCAGCAGTTCCACTATAGCATCTTAACAATGGGTAATTTCCTCTTTTACTAGCTTCCTTTAGCTTAATAAAATCCTCTCTAGTTCTTAGAGGTACTCCACCTGCACCATCATTTTTACTATCCATGTTTTTTTGATTAAAGAAAAACTGTTGAGTATTTTGATCTGGCCCAATTGAAATAACATCTAATACTTTAGATTCAGCAATTTTCTTAATACCCTCAAGCGTGTCATTATATGATGGTAATCCAAAATGATGCCTTAACACAGGATATGGATATTTTTCATTAATTCTATCTATAATATTTCCTTGAAAATATTTATCCTTGTCGTTTTTTTCAACTCCACTTAAAAAGCATGCACAGTCATCAATGTCATCAAATCCATCTGAAATGTATTCAAAGAAATTGAAGCCTTTCGCTACATCAGCAACTGGCTTTGTACCACCAAAGCACCATTTTATGCTAGATAATTCGTTTTGCTTTCTAAATTCGTCAATATCCGTTAATAATTTATAAACGTTTTCCGGTGTAAGCCTATAGCTTAGTGCAACTATATCCGGTTTTATCTCTATAATTTTAGCTTTTAAAGTATCAACACTTGTTGCAGGTCCTAAAAAAACAGTATCATAGCTGTGAGATTTAGCTATATCTAAAAACCTAATTATTCCTGCTACATGTACACAATTACCAATACAAGCTCCTAGAATAGTTTTATTTTTCATAATATACCTCCAATCTGAAATTTTATTGATTTGAATTACTAGAAAATTTATAGGAATGCTTCTAAATTTTCGTGTAAACTAATATTTTCTGTATTTTTTGTGTAAAAAAACAGACTATATGAGTATAGTTTTATTAATTGATTAGTTATAGCTACAAAATTATTAAAATTGATTTTGAACTAATAAATTGAATATAAAAATTTGATTTGTTGTCGATTTATTTAATATTATAATGCTAATTTTGATTTTTATTTTTATTTTTATTGATTTGTCATAGAAAAGTGAACTATGTTAAAGTTATAAAAAGAACACTTTGATG
>JBPOHM010000105.1:0-1580 GCA_052035585.1 Bacillota bacterium | reverse complement strand
ATTTTTCTAAAATTATTAACCAACAGTCGATAAGGACATATAATGTTATGAAGGATTAGATAAAATGTACCATTATTATGGTACAATTGTTATTTAACTTTAATATTTATATAAAGGGTGATATTGATATATGGAATGTCCATTTTGCTGTTTCTTAAGAGATTATATATGACAGTATGTAAGAATAGGTGTAGTTTGTAATTGTGATGCTAACAATCATATTTACTATGATGGATATATTACAAGAAACTCTTTTATTGATAATACTATAAGTTTATATAGTGCTCCAATAGGTGGATATGTAATTTTTTCAACAGCTTGTGAAAATATTTTTGAGCTTTACTTTTTCCCAATAGCAGCAGCTGATGCAAAAAACAAAATTGAAATAAAAGAAATGGAAGAACAGATGCGCAATTTAGTAAAATCTGCTGAAGAAGGAACCTTGCAAAAGGAGGGGATAGCACATGAAAAGATGTGATTGTAATGGAGATTTGTGTAGAGTTTTAGAGGATTTTTGCAACAGATATGTTTTCATTAAATTTAAATGCCCTGAATACTTTGGTACAGCAGGTAGGATTTTAGGAGTACACAATAACCTTGTAGTAATGGAGTATATTTATGGTGGAATAACAGTAACTTGCTGTGATAATATCTGCTTTATAATACCAATCAATGGACCAAATGGTGCTTAGAATACAAGAATAAAAAGCAAAACAAGTTTTGCTTATAAAATAGGTTTTGCTATACAAAGTAAGCTTTGCTATATAAATAGGAGAAACCTTCCTATATAAATAAAACAAGGTAATTACTCTCAAAAAAGTGTAATTACCTTTATTATTTTTATAAATTAGCTATTTGTTTACCAAATTCTATTGCTTTCTTTTTTGACTCGTCATCTGGATTCCATTGATTTAAATACCCATCTAACTCAACCTTAAAGCCTGCATTAACCAATAATTCATTAATCACCTTTACAGATTCTCCACTCCAGCCGTAGCACCCGAATGCTGCAGCCTTTTTATTTTTAAACTTAAGCTCCTTCATTAAATGAATAAATCCTGCAATAGTATGTGATATACTATTAGAAATTGTTGGTGAGCCTATTATAACTGCTTTAGATTTAAAGACTTCAGTAATTAAATCATTCTCATCACTCTTTGTAATGTTTTTAACCTTTACAAGCACCTCAGAGTCAGCTAATCTGATTCCTTCAGCAATTTTTTCTGCTAATAATTTTGTACCATTCCACATAGTATCGTAGATAATAGTAATTTGATTTTCTTGATAATCCTTACACCATTTAGCATAATTCTCAACTATCTGCATTGGATTATTTCTCCAAATTACTCCATGGCTTGTTGCGATTATTTCTATTGGTAAATTTAATGCTATAACCTCATCAAGCTTTCTCTTCAATAAAGGACTAAAAGGAGTCAATATATTCGCATAATACTTAATAGCCTCATTGAATAAATCACATTGGTCAACCTGGTCATTAAACAATTTCTCAGTTGCTAAGTGTTGTCCGAATGCATCATTACTAAATAGAATATTATCCTGTGTCATATATGTAGCCATAC
>JBPOHM010000028.1:0-3976 GCA_052035585.1 Bacillota bacterium | reverse complement strand
TCATTAATATGGCTGATAAGCAAATGTACAAAGAGAAACTTCTATATAAACATAATCTAAATTAAAAACAAGCCACAAACCAAGTTATTATGGTTTATGGCTTGTTTTTTAGTATCCTTGTCCATCTATTGTTTATGATATTGAACCTATATTGAATTAAGCGCTATAGATATCAATCATTTAATTCATCTTCTAAGTTCTCTACAGTATCTTGATTATTGCTTGCATTACCTTCATTGCTTTCATTTATTTTTATCCAACCAAGTATTCCACCCTCTAAGCCACAGAATGCGAATACACAGGATATTAATGTAACTGGTTCACTACCTGTTTTATAGAATAAGAAACACATTGCTATTACAAATAGTAGTAAGAAAATGAATATGCATACTATTAATTTTTTACTAAATTTTATATTTTTCATTTTCTAATTCCTCAATTCTAATATTTATATCATCTATTTTTTCTAACACAAAATTATTATTTAACTCTAGCTTATATACTCTTTCTATAATGCTATTATGTTTGTCTACTTTCTTTTCTAGTTGTTCTATGCGATAGTTTGTAAGCTTATTTGCTGTTATAATTCCACCAAATGTTCCTAAAGCTGTTCCAAACATTGCTATTAAAGCTACAATTATTTCACTGTTCATATTGCACCTCATTTGTAAATATAAAACACTATCACTAGCACTATATTTTATGCAATAATAGATAATTTGTCCCAAAAAATTTAATAAAAAAACCCGCATAACATTGTAAACCAATGTTATACGGGTAAATTAATATATTTCTATCTTACATTATCACTAATCTTTTTAAATCTACATGAATAGTTATATAACCATATACCGAGAATAACAAATACTGCTAAGCTCACAAAATTTCTTAATCCTTCATTTGGTATAATACCTGCAAGGAAGTCAATTTGAATATTTAATGCAGCAAATATTCCTATAATTATACCTGTGAGGGCATCCCCGGCTACAAGACCAGAAGCAATTAATGTTCCTCTTTCAACTGCTGTATCCAACTTAGCCTCATCCTTTTTAAATCTCATTTCTACAAACTTACGAATAAGTCCACCAAAGAAAATTGCTGTGTTTAATGATATTGGTAAGTAAATACCTAAAGCAACTGGTAATATTGGTAAACCTGCGAAAGCACAGAATAATGCGATTATTGCTCCCACTATAACTAGTGTCCATGGTAACTGTCCTGTCATAATACCTTCAACAATCAATTTCATAAGTGTCGCTTGAGGAGCTGTAACTTGTTCAGAGCCTATACCATAAGCACTGTGTAAAAGCAACACTGTTGCTCCACCCATAAATGATGCTACTGACAATGCTATAAACATACCATGCTGAACCTTTCTTGGACTACCACCTAGAACATAGGTAGCCTTTAATGACTGAGCTACACCACCTGCTACTGCAATTGCAACACATACAACACCAGCAGCTAATAGAACTACCTTCATACCATCTACTCCAGTAAAGCCCATAGCCTTATATACTGAAGCTATAATTAAAAGTGTTGCTATAGTCATACCTGAAACTGGGTTATTACTTGCTCCTATAACTCCAACCATTCTAGCTGAAACTACAGAGAAGAAAAATGAGAATAAAACTGCAAGAAGTCCACCAACAGGACCAGCACTTATTGAAGGCATTACCCAAGTTAATAAAAATCCAAAAATAGCAGCTATTAAAACCCACATAATTGAAGGATCTTCATTTATTCTATCGTTAGATTTTGTTCCTTTTCCAAGACCACCCATAGCTTCTCTAAATGATGAGAAAATAGTTGGTAATGATTTAGCTAATGATATAAATCCTCCCATTGCAACAGCCCCAGCTCCTATATACTTGATATAATTAGACCAAATTTGTGTAGCTGACATTTCAGCAATCGGTATGGTTGATGGGAAAATAGGTGCAGGTGCATATACACCAAAGAATTTAATGAGTGGTGTTAATCCAAGCCATGCTATAACAGATCCGGCAAACATTAATATTGAGGTACCTGTACCAACGATAAATCCAACTCCTAATAATGATGCCAAGGTATCTATACCTATCATAGCACCTTGATAAGCAGTTATTACATATGAAGCTGTTTCATTCCATAGTCCAAGTCCACCAGAAATTATTTTATACCCAAGTCCAACACCAAGTCCTTTTAATACAGATAAAAATCCTTGACCACCTTGATTAGCATTTACTAAAACCTCTGCTTGAGCCATAGATTCAGGATAAATTAGATTTCCATGCTCTTGCACTATCAAGTATTTACGAACAGGAATTATAAAGTACACACCCATAATTCCACCGATTATTGTAACTACTGCTACTGTTACTAAGGATAAATTAAATCCTATTAATATAATAGCAGGTAATACAAATATAATACCACCAGCAATTGATTCACCAACAGCTGATAAGGATGCTACATAGTTTGCCTCTAATATACTATTTCTTTTAAATATAGCCTTTAATAATCCTGTTGCAAGTATTGCACCTGGAATTCCGGCTGAAATTGTAAGTCCTACCTTAAGACCAAGATATGTGTTAGCAGCAGCAAATATTATTGCGAATATAACTCCCATAACAACTGAATAACCTGTTGATTCTGCCATAGATGTTGTCACAGGAACAAATGGAACATAATCCTCGCCCCTTACTCCACCATATGCTTGCTTAGGTAACCTTTTTGTTTCATTTTGCATATAAGTTCCTCCTTAGTTTATTTTTAATTCTTCCAATAATTTTACAAGGAAATTCCAAACTCTCTGTACTGAAGAAATGCTTAAGTGCTCCTTCTCAGTATGAACGTCATATAAATTTGGTCCAAAGCTTATCATATCTGTAGCTGGCAGTATTTCCTTTAAAAGTCCACACTCAAGTCCTGCATGAATTGCACTTACTTCTGGCTCTTTTCCAAACAAGTCTTTATATACTTTAACTGCCTTTTCTCTAATTTTTGAGTCCTTATCAAACTGCCATGCAGGATATGCACTTTTCTCTTCAGCATTTGCATCTGTTCTTGTAGCTATAACCTTAAGCACATTTAAAATTTCTCTTAACGAGCTACTAGATGCAGAACGAACTGAAGTTGTTATTTCAAGACTATTATCCTTTTCCTCAACAATAGCGTTGTTTAAGCTAGTCTGTACTAAGCCTTCAATGTCCTTTGACATGTATTGAACTCCATCTGGAGCCATCATAATATAATCAATAACATCATTACTTAACTTTTCAGTATATGTTTCTTCTACCTTTACTTCTTTTACCTCTATCTTGAGTCCACTATCCTCTACACGATACTCTTCTTTAAAATCTGCTGTGAGCTTATCAATTATATTTTTTATAGAAGCAATATCCTCAGTTGAAATAATAGCCATTGCATCGCTTGGTATAGCATTGTGCTTAGTACCACCATTTATTTTAGATAATCTAATACAATAATTTCTCTTGCATTCATCTAAAATTCTACCAAGTAGTTTAATAGCATTAGCTCTTTGCTTAACAATTTCCATACCTGAGTGACCACCCTTAAGCCCTGATATTTTAACCTCTAAACCATTACCACTTTTCTTTTCCTTATCAAGCTTAAATGTAGTAATTATATTAGCTCCACCAGCACAGCTAACTAAAAATACTCCCTCTTCCTCTGAGTCAATATTTAAAAGAATCTTGCCTGATAAATGCTCATTAGTTAATGCATGTGCACCATCCATACCTGTCTCTTCACTAGTTGTTACTAGCAATTCAATCATTGGATGTTTTAAATCATCAGAGTCTAATATAGCTAAACCATAGGCTACAGCAATACCATCATCTCCACCTAAGGTTGTATTATTAGCCCTCATAATATCATCCTGTATAATTATTTCTATGGGATCCTTTGAAAAATCATGATTTGAACCCTCTCCCTTAATACAGACCATATCCATATGTCCTTGTATTATTAC
>JBPOHM010000034.1:0-2700 GCA_052035585.1 Bacillota bacterium | reverse complement strand
GGATATTCCTTACTTTTTATTAATTCGTCAAATTGTGAAAGCAGATTATCTTCTATTGATACTCCAAATCTTACAAGCTTGCTCATATATTTCTCTCTTTCATAAACTTTTAAATAATGTAACACTTATTATAAAATTCGTGCTACTATTTAAGTTTAAGAATTTCTTATAAGAATTTCAAGTATTAGTATCATTTATTAAGATAAATTAAAAAATAAATTAGTTGTCAAAGGGTGGTTAAATAGTGATTCTTACACTTTTTTCTTCACTAAAAATTTCAACTTTTGCTTCAAAAGCTTTTTTAAGAAAGTCCAGTGGAACAAAAACATTTTCATTCTTGACTTCAATATCTTTATTTATAGTTTCGTATTTACTATTTATTAGTATCTCTTTACTGCCAACATTTGCTATTATTTTTTTATCCTCGAAAGTAATTGTTACCTTTCCGGTCTTACTGTTCCAGCTGTAATTGGCACAAATTCCTTTGCATATAACCTCCAATGGAAGCATATACTCGTCATCAGATAAATAAGGAGGCTCTTTAATTGAAGTACCAGTTCCATTTATTGTTATTGATGTGCTACCAATCGTAAAATACATCTTACTTATTGCATGAAATCTTATTTCCTCTTTAGAACCACATTTCAAGCTTAGTTTTACAAATTGAGGTTCAGTTTCTTGTCGATCTGTCACAGGTATTACCTTATATGTTCCTTCTTTTAAGCGTAGATATGTATCAAATATTCTTCGGTTAATTACAGGTTCAACCCAGATAAGATCTCCAGTTATAGCTTCATAAATTTCCATTACACATATATCACTGTTTAAAGATCCTTTAATACCACATTTACAAGGTTCATCTGTTCTACTATTTGAAATAGTTTTCACTCTTAAACTAACATTTTCAGCCTTTATATCTAATATTTCATCAATTTTAACATTCAAATCTGATTTATTTATTTCTATTTTTGAATCTGAATCTATAAAATTAGTCTTTAGCTTTGAGAAATGAAGATCAATATCTCTTATATATTTCTCACTTTCAAAAAATCTTTCATCAGAACAAATCTTTAATGCCATTACACTTGAACCTTCCCGTTGAACTTCATTTGTGGTGCAAAAAAGAATAAATTCATTATTATCTAATTCTATAAGAGAAGATGGATAAAAGTATTCAAAATAAATATGATATAAAAATCTCTCCCACTCAAGTTCACCCTTCTCGTCTAATTTAATTACAAAAATTCCAGGAATATTAGGCTCATACCGGGTAATGCCAAATTTATCAAAGTAAAATCTTTCAGAATAATTAAATACTCCACTTAAAAAATAGCTTCCATTACTTGTCTGAGTTAATGAAGCTAATTTTAGATAGAAACTTTTTTCACTCTTAATATGTTTTGCCCATTCTATATTACCATTTGAATCAAATTTTATTAGAGATATTTCTGTTTGATTATCACTTCTAAAATTTGTCTTACAGCTATAAACTAAATAACCATTGTCACTTGTTTTAAAAAAATTAATATTCTCTCCCGTTAACGTAACTTCCTTTGACCAGTATACAGTACCATCCAGATTGAAGTTAACTAATATGACTTTCATTGGAGCATTGTAATCAGAACCAGTAGATTTAACCGTGATTGATGTATAAATATCAGGAGTAATTGCTACTAAATTATCTATCCAAAGGCTTTCTGAATTAGAAGAAAAAACTAAACTTTTTTGCCACTCTTTTTCTCCTTTGCTGTTTAATTTTAGAAAGAAATAACTTGTTTTTCCCTGGCCAGTTTTATTATCAGGTTGATAAATTTGTATGAAGAGTAAAAAACCACCATCTTGAGTTTCATAAACAGATTTGAATATCTTCGTTATATCTTTGTTTTCAAACTCTATTTCTTTGATTAATTTGACTTCTCCATTGAGATCAATTTTTATAACTACAAAATTAATCTCAACAGAATCGTCATCATAATTAAATATATGATCTCGCATAAATAAAACATATTCTCCACTTCTTGTTTGAATGATTCTCTCAACTTCATAATAAGTATTTTCATCCCTAAATTTATGAATTTTTGACCATTCGACTTCTCCTGTGTTTGTTAATTTAGTCACAAGCAAATTACCAAGAGAAGAGTTTGTATGAGAAAAAAGCATTATGCCACTATCATTTGTTTTGAAAGCCCCTTCAAGATTATCATATGAAGCAAATCCATATGTTTTTATCCATCCTTTAGAAGGAGTCTTCTCTTCACCTTTATCTGGTGGTTTTGGCTCTAAAGAAGGAATATATACAAGAGTTATTTTCTGCTCTTTATCGTTCCAGTCTAACTTAAATCCAATAAGCTCAGTAACTAATCTTAGAGGCAAGTAAGTTCTACCATCTACGATTATAGGAACATCGTCTTTATCTATTGTGTATGTCTTTTTATTCACAGAAATAGTAGGTTTATTTATCCAGAGCTCTATTTCTAATTCATAAACTTTAATAGTTACCTTTTGCTCTTTTGTATCCCAGAATACATTACCGCCTATAGCTTCTACAATTACTCTTATTGGAGCAAATGTCTTATTAGTCTTTTTATTGATAAAGGGAGGAGCTTCAAGTTCCTCCTCAAAACCATTTATTTTTATCAATTTCTTTCCAACCCACATTGTTATTATGACTTGTTTTTTACAAAAAGTAGTTTTTTCAAT
>JBPOHM010000299.1:0-2399 GCA_052035585.1 Bacillota bacterium | reverse complement strand
CAGTGGTTTGGTGATGATAGAGATTGGGAAAAAGTATTAAACTCAATTGGTTGGGAAGAATATTGGTATGATGGAAGAACCGACGAAGGAGATGTTCCATATAAAGAATATCAAAAACGTGGTAAAGTGTGGTATGAAATATATGATAAGGTAAATACTGCTTCTGAAGCCGGTGTTGTTGTTGATCTTTCTAATAAATATTACAATTACAAAAAACAAATAATTACTGAAGAAAAGAGAAACAATATTATAAAATTATATGTCAACGATCACGCCCTTTATGATTATTGGCTTAATTTGAGTAATAATAAGACATGGGCAGAAGAAAATATTAAATCGCACGGACCATTTACTGTTTATGATAAATATAGAGAGTGGATGGGTACTGAAGAAGGTAAAACTAAAAAACAATCTTTAATCAAGGAATATTCTCGCGTATATCCATCTGTAGAAAAAATTAATCAATATTTTTCTATGAAACCCTGCGATATACTTAAAGATTTGGAGGAATAAATGGACGCAGAAAAAGAAATACAGGCTTTAAAAACAGAAATAAAAAGACTGACAGATGAAAACAGAAATATGGCTAAGTTATTAAATAACCATGCAAGACTTATAGATGGTCATACCGGTGAAATAAAACAATTAGATAGAAATTTTAGAAGCGAAATAAATAAAATAGCTACTGCGTTTAAAAAGGTACAATCAATTTTAAATAGAGGTAAAGAATGATATTTCAATTAAGAAAAGGTAATAAAACTGTTTGTGATGTTGAGGTAACAACACAAAAAGAGAATGGTAAAGAATATATTGAATTACGCTCATCAGTTTTTGTGGCCGGTTATTCTGAAGTATTAGCTAAACATATGGATGAAATGTTAAAGGTTATAAAAGATTTTGAAGAGATAGAAGAATTAAGAGGTTGGTTGTGGGAGCGGCATCTTCATAATAACAATGTTTATACTATAGAAAATTATAGAAGCACCATAGATTATGTAAAAAACATTTTGTCTAAAGTTGCGAAAGAATATGATCTATATTATGTTGAGGATTAAATGAATAGAGATAAAAAAATAATTGATGCATATATTAAAAAACACGGTTCTAAGTTAAATCCAAAAAAATTAGAGGAGTATGCTCGCTCTAAAGGTATACATATCAATGTTGTAGAGGAATTAGAACATCATGCTCTTAAGAAAAAAATAATAGAAGATTTAAACCTGCCTATAGATTTTGATTTAGAAAAAGAAGAAAATCAACTCTTGTTACAAAAAGCAATCAACTCTTTAAGCGCAGAAAAAAGGGCAGAATATCTGAAGCAGGTAAAATAATGAAAAATAAAGTATATATTATAGGACCAGCATTTGCTGGTAAAACGACATTTATACATAAGATGATGAATAAAGATTATGCAATGTTTAAAGATAATATTGTTGAAGTAACAGGAATACCAGAAAATATTGATGATGCTATTCAAGTATATCTTATATTACCAAAAAAAGAAGAGTTGGGAAAACGTGGTGGTAGCATTACTGAAGACGAACTAGAAAAGTATATGGAATTTTATTATATGAATTCTCATTCTGTTGTTATAGTAGAGGATTTTTAATGGACGCAGAAGCACTAAAAGCAAAACTCTCTCTTGCATTTGAAGTGGCAGCATCCTGTTCTAATTGTAGGTCACATTTTGATATTAGTAGATATCGTTCTGCTGGTATTGATGTATCAAATTTCGGCGATGTAAAAGATGTTTGTAGGAATCAAGATCGTCTTTCTAATTTGCATTTACAGGGTGAAGATCAAGATGGATTTATTGCAATTTATGAATGTCCTGAAGAAGATATATGTGAGTACTGGCGACCTATTTATAATACTAAATATATTGATCCTAGGTTAACAAGTATGGAAATAAACTTGGCGATTAATAAACAAGATGTAATTTCGGCTAATGAGGTTGAGCAGTTGGCTAAAGATTTAGGTTACGGGAGCACAAATGAAAGTTGATATATTTTTGAATAATAATAAAAATAGTTTTTTCCATATAAGATATATATATGAAAAAACTAACAATACAAGAATTCATAAACAAAGCCAAAATAGTCCATGGAGATAAATATGATTATTCTTTGGTAGAATACTTAAATTCTAGAACCAAGGTAAAAATAATATGTCCTGAACATGGTATTTTTGAACAAAAGGTAAATAATCATGTAAATCAAAGAAATGGTTGTCCAAAATGTTCTGGCAAACATTCTTATAATAATCAAGAATTTATAAATAAAGCTAAATTAATTCATGGAGATAAATACGACTATTCTTTAGTTGATTATAAAAATAATTATACAAAAATAAAAATAATATGCTCGGAACATGGTATATTTGAACAAAAACCAAATAGT
>JBPOHM010000328.1:0-3364 GCA_052035585.1 Bacillota bacterium | reverse complement strand
TGATGCAATAACAGTTCATGGACGTCATAGAGAGCAATTTTATTCAGGCAAGGCAGACTACAACATTATTAAAAGTGTAAAGGAAAATGTAAAAATTCCTGTAATAGGTAATGGTGATGTATTTAGTGTAGAGGATGCTAAAAGATTAGTTGAATCAACTAATTGTGATGGAATAATGGTAGCTAGAGGAGTATTAGGCAATCCATGGCTAATACAAAACTTAGTAAATGCATTTAGTGGTAATGCTAACTCAAATGAAATAATCGAGCCATCACCAATACAAAGAGTTGATATGCTAAAAAAGCATATAAGACTATTAAGTAAGGAATTGCCTGAAAAATTAACTGTTTTAGAAATGCGTAAGCATGCATCCTGGTATATAAAGGGACTTAAAAATTCAGCAGAGATTAGATGTAGAATTAATACAATTGATAGTTTAGAATTATTGTGTGAGGTTCTTGATAAATATGTAGAAACATTGATTTAAAAACTATTGAATAAAAATTTCTATCTCTACATAAACATAAATAAATAAAATCTTCAAAATAAGGGTTGACATATTTATGTATCTTTAATATAATGTGTTAATTAACTGACAAAATAATTATGCTATTTATTATTTTTTAGGGAGAGAAGGTATATGGAAAACAACGAAATTTTACTCACGGCTGAAGGTTATGCAGAACTTACAAATGAATTAGAGAATTTAAAAACAGTTAGACGAAAAGAAGTTGCAGAAAAGATAAAAATAGCTTTATCATTTGGAGATATAAGTGAGAATGCCGAATATGACGAGGCAAAAAAAGAACAGGCTCTTGTAGAAAAAAGAGTATCTAAATTAGAAGCAATCCTAAAGCATGCTAAGCTGATAGAAGAAAATAAACATAATGGAACAGTAGGTATTGGCTCAAAGGTTAAAATAAGAGATATTGAGTTTGATGAAATTATGGAATACTATATAGTTGGTTCAGCAGAGGCTGATCCATTTAGAGGTAAAATATCTAATGTTTCTCCATTAGGTACAGCTTTACTTGGCAAAAAAGTCGGCGACATAATTGAAGTTTCTTCACCAAATGGCGAAAATATAAAATACGAAATATTAGAATTATAAAAGTGAAAAAAGTTTCACTACAAGTTTCAGTTCTGAGAAGAATCGTTTCGATTCTTCTATTTGAAATTTATTAACTTTATTAAATGATGATTATAAAATTTTAAATAAACAAAATAGATAAGGTGGTGTACAAATTGTCTGAAATTCAAAACCAAGGTGATTTAAGACAAGTAAGATTAGACAAATTTAATGAATTAAAAAGAGTTGGAAGAAACCCTTTTGAAATTTCAAAATTTGACGTAACAGCAAAGGCTGATGAAATTAAAAGTAAGTTTGAGGAAATGGAAGGCAAACATGTATCTGTAGCAGGTAGAATAATGTCTAAGCGTGGCCAAGGTAAGGTTAGCTTTTATGATATACAAGATACATCTGGAAGAATTCAGATTTTCGCAAAGCAAGAAACTTTAGGTGAAGAAGAGTATAAATATCTAAAAACATATGATATTGGAGATATAATTGGAGTTAAAGGTGAAGTGTTTAGAACTCAAATGGGTGAAATATCTGTAAGAGCAGAAAGTGTACTTCTACTTACTAAAACCTTACAAACTCTACCAGAAAAATTCCATGGCTTAAAGGATACTGAAATCAGATATAGACAAAGATACGTTGATTTAATTGTTAACCCTGAAATAAGAGAAGTATTCAGAAAACGTACTATGATTATAAAAGGAATACGTGAGTATTTAGATAATCATGGATTTATGGAGGTTGAAACTCCAATATTAAGTGCTATCGCTGGTGGTGCTAACGCTAGACCTTTCATTACTCATCACAATACTTTGGACATAGATATGTACATGAGAATTGCTAATGAGCTATACTTAAAGAGATTAATAGTTGGTGGATTAGCTGATGGTGTTTATGAAATGGGTAAAATGTTCAGAAACGAAGGTATGGATACAACTCACAACCCAGAGTACACAGCTATAGAGCTTTACAAAGCATATGCTGACTACAATGATATGATGGAATTAACAGAAAACATCATTGCTTATGTATGCGAAAAGGTTAATGGAACTACAAAGGTTAACTATAACGGAGTTGAGCTTGACTTTACTCCACCTTGGAGAAGAGTAAGAATGCAAGATATGGTTAAGCAATATGTAGGAGTTGACTTTGATCTTATAAATACAGATGAAGAAGCTTTAGCAATAGCTAAAGAAAAGGGTATAGAAATTAAGCCTTTAATGACTAGAGGTCATGTAATAAGTGCATTATTTGAAGAATATTGTGAGCAATATTTAATTCAACCTACATTTGTTACACACCACCCAGTTGAAATTTCTCCACTTGCTAAGAGAAATGTGGCTGACCCAAGACTTACTGATAGATTCGAAGCATTTGCTAATACAAAGGAAATTGCAAATGCATTCTCAGAATTAAACGATCCAGTTGATCAAAGAGAAAGATTCGAAGAGCAAGTAAGACAAAAAGAAGCAGGCGATGATGAAGCTCACATGATGGACTATGACTTTATCAATGCAATCGAAGTTGGTTTACCACCTACAGGTGGACTTGGAATAGGAGTTGACAGAGTTATAATGATGTTAACAAACCAAGTATCTATAAGAGATATAATACTATTCCCAACAATGAAGCCATTAGAGTCTGAAAAGAAGGCTGAAAAAGCAATTAAAGAACAATCAGCTTCAGTAGAACCAGTAAAGATTGACTTTTCTAAAGTAGAAATTGAACCATTATTTGCTGATACTGTTGATTTTGAAACCTTCTCAAAGAGTGATTTCAGAGCAGTAAAGGTTCTTGCTTGTGAAGCAGTTCCAAAATCAAAGAAATTATTAAAATTCACTTTAAATGATGGAACTTCTGAAAACAGAACAATCCTAAGTGGTATCCATGCATTCTATGAACCAGAAGAGCTTGTTGGCAAAACACTAATTGCTATAACAAATCTTCCTCCAAGAGACATGATGGGTGTTCAATCTTGTGGTATGCTTCTAAGCGCAATTCACAACGAAGAAGGCGAAGAAAAACTTAACCTACTAATGGTTGATGATCGCATCCCAGCAGGAGCGAAGTTGTATTAAAAAGTAATTAAATATTAGGCTCTTTGTCAATAGTTGGGGTTATCAAATCCTAATAATTAATAAAGATACGAATTGTATTACCTATTGATATTAAGCTACTACTAGCTTAATATCCGGCTCTTTGTCAATAGTTGGGGTGAGAATTTTTTAAATTCTTGCTCTAACAAGGCAAAGAGCTGTTTTTATGGTCATATTTAAATTTAGTTGT
>JBPOHM010000305.1:0-5432 GCA_052035585.1 Bacillota bacterium | reverse complement strand
TTGACCACCGTAATTATTCACAACTTCTTTAATTACAGTTTGTTTAGGCTGAATATCATTATTTGTTATTGTACATGTAGCTTTCTGTCCTGGTTGAAGAGTAATTTTTCCATCTGCACTACAATCTCCTGTCCAAGATGAAGGTTCATAACCAGACTGATTTGTTTCAGATACAGTATATTCCTGATTAGATTTAAGTGTAACAGGTGTTCCACTTGTTGTTTGTGTTGTATCTATAAAGAGTGGGAAATCAGATACTCCCTTTGTTCCACCGTAATTATTATTAACAACCTTAGTCAAGGTTAATGTTGGAGCAATATCTGTATTAGTAATAGTACATGTTTTTTCCTCTCCAATATTTATAGTTCCACTACAATTAGCACCAATTGATTTAGAATATCCAGGATAATTTTCTTCATCAACAGAGTATGATCCTGCATTAAGTGTAACAACAGTACCATCACTTCCTTCAAACGATGTAGAACTTACATTAGTACCTTGAACAAGCATTGTGAAATTACTTGCTACAGCTTGACCACCGTAATTATTCACAACTTCTTGAATTACAGTTAGTTTAGGCTGAATATCATTATGTGTTATTGTACATGTAACAGTACCATTAAATGGTACAACTACATCAGTACAGTTATTATATGTAGTTTTGTAACCAGGAACCTCTGGCTCTGTAATGGTATATGATAGCCCTGCATACTTACTAAGGCTATTTTCTCCATCTTCCTCAAACTGAATAGCAGTCTCACCATTAACTTGGAAAGAGAAGTCTTTAGCTGTAAGGGTTCCACCATTGTCATTCTTAACAATTTTTTTAACAATTAGAGTTCCTAAATTACGACTATTTGTAAAGGTACACTCTAAATCTTGTCCTGAAGTTATTGTAATATCCTGACTAATTACAGCACCATAATTCCTCTTTGTAGGTTGGTTGTTCTCATCTAAAGGACCATTATTACAGATTAAACTCTCAACATGATAGTTATCCTGTACTATCTCCGAAATAGTATATGTACCAGGTAGTAAGTTGGATACAGTAGTTCCTGTTGTCATCTCATCGGAATCATCTAGTTTCCATTTCCAGTCACGAGAGTCATATTCATCAACTACCTTATCTCCATTTGTATCAACATCTTTTAATACAGTAATACTTGCATATTTAACATTAATGAAGTTGTTATTAATACTATCTTGACCTGGTTGTAGATTTACAGTTAAGAAATCTCCAGTAGGATATAGTTTAATCCAACCAGAAACGATAGCTTCTCTTAATTGATAAGTTGCTGGTTCAAGATTTGAGAAACTAAAATAACCACTTGAATCAGTCACTTTAGAAGCAATAACTTCTTCATCTTTGAGAAGTTCTATTGTCCAACCTGCAACTCCAAACCTATCTTCAGTAGTTTCGTAGTCATTATCTAAGTCATTAAGCTTGTATCCAGATATAGAACCTTTCTGTGTATTTGTAAATGTACACACCAATTCTTCTCCCAAACTTAAATCAACATTAATTGAAGTTCCATTTGCTGTAGTTCCATCATTACATGAGATTGAAGTTACATAGTTAGAATCTGAAGTCTCTGTTATTGTATAGGAACCACTTACTAGATTAAGTAGAGTGCGATATTCATTATCACCTATATCTGATATTTCATAAGTTACTCCTGGTGTAGGAGTTGTAACTGTGAAGTTCCATTTACTTGAATTATCAGGATTAACATCCTTAATAATTTTGATAGATCCTGCTTTATCATCATTAGTTATAGTACATGTAACATTTTGTCCAGCTCCTAGAACAACAGGGTTGGATACAGTATTTCCTGTATCATTATCTACACAATTCCAACTGCCTGCTGTATAACCTGTTACATCATCTTTTTCGGTTAATAAGTAGGAGACATTAGCTAGAACAGAAGGTGTTGATGTATAGGTAGTTGTTGAACCATTTACTTCGCCTTCTCCAAAGGTAATTAAATCATTTCCTATTTTAATTTCAAAATCATCAACAGTTGCACTTCCACCATGATCGTTAACAACCTTCTTGATTACAGTTAAAGTTGGAGTTTCATAGTTTAAGAAATCAATATCTTCTACTACAGCATTACTCTGCCCAAGTGCACCTAAAGTAACTTTATGACATCCATTATTATCTTTTGGATAACTCTGTGTCCAACCTGTTTGAATTTCTTCACAAACAGTATTTAATCCTGAAGGTAAACCTAAGAAGGAATATTCTCCATTAGCATTTGTGGTAGTAGATAATTCTCCTGAATCAAAACTTCCATTCCCATTTGCATCTATATATATATTCCATCCAGATAGAGGTAGATCTCCTGCATCATAAACTCCATTAGCATTTACATCATTGTATTTATGACCATAAATGGAAGGTAGATTCTTTCTGTTTGTTACATAAACATGTACGGTTTCATCAGCAGCTAATGTAATCTGAGCACCATTTAAATTAGGATCATTATCAGGTGTGATAGAAACTAAGACAGACCCAACTGGTAGTGATGTTTCATAAATAGTATGCTCTCCAACTACAACATCATTAAAGGTGACAGTCCCACCATCAGTAATAGATTGTGGAGTACCATCATCTAATTTAATACTATATGTTTGGTCATCATTAATATCCTCCCCATGTGGACCAATCACAGATTTGTGGACAATTATTGTCCCTGTTAATGGGTCAGCTATGTTTATAAAGTCACACGAAATGATATCATCGTCATTTATTATTATATTGCCCCAACCATTTGGAATAATTGAACCTACAGTTGCTCCAGTTTCATCTCTACATATAGCAGAACCATAGGAGAAGCCATCTAACATATTTGTTTCAACAACAGAGTATGTACCTGCAGGTACTTTGCCTGTATTAGCAGTACCATCACTTCCTGTAGTTAAATTTTTAGTAGAAGTACCAGAAACAGTAAATTGCCAACCACTTCCTGCTGGTTGTGATGTGTCATCAATATACTTCTTTACTGTAATTGTTCCACCACATGTTCTACTAGCTAATTCTCCTAAATCTTGTGCTAATCTGGCAAAATCTGAGGTAATAACATCTGATTCCAAAATACCAATATCAACTTTAGGCCCTGATATAGCAATCATATTATCTGTATTTAAATCACTTCCTATTCCTAAACCAAGAATTCTAGTACCAGCTGTCTTAATAGTATTTGCTACAGCAACAGCGGCTGCAAGAGCCTGCGATTCTGAAGTTTGACTCCCAGATTCACCAATTCTATTAGGATTCCCATCTGAAGAAAATATCATAAGATTTGGTTTATCTGAGCGAGGGTCATAAGTAGACCATGCCTTATTAAGTCCATCTTCCCAGTTTGTCCAACCACCGCCACCAGCTGAATTTATTGCAGTTTTAACAGCTGCATAATCTGATGTAAATGGTTGCAATACTTTAGCAGTAGTACCAAATTGAGTTACAGAAAATTGAGTAGGAGTTCCAGATAATGCATCTACAAATGCTATAAATGCATTTTTCATTTGACTGAGTTCTGTAGCATTAATACTTCCTGAAACATCCAAAACTAATGCAATGTCCAAACCACAAGCTTCAGTAGGTAGAGCAGGATTAGCAACTGGTATAGGAGCAACTACTTTGAATCCAACATCAAGCTTCATACTACCATGGTTGTTTTGACAAAGAGTATTGTTATAGTATTCAAGTAATTCAGCTTTCCAGTTCCCAAGGCTTGCATTAGTTGGAAGAAGATAGGTAAAAGTAAGTTCATTATTAGAAGAAGTTGGTTTAAAACATTCTTGAGAGTAAATATATCCTCCTAAACTTGGTTTTAATCTTATTTTATAATATCTAGAAGTATCTAAATCACCAGCTTTTACATAAACAGTTTCACCAATGGCATAAGTGCTCTTCGCAATAGTAAAATCTGGATCTCCATAAGTTGCTATATAAATTGTAAAGTGATCCAAATCCTTTATTTTAATATTACCATTTTCATTAACTATTTCATTATCTACTTCTATTCCACCTGTTAAAATATCCTGTCTTTCATTAACATAAACAACCTTTGCATTATTATTTACAGTAGGTAGTACCAAATCATATTCAAATGTCCCATTCTCCATATCTGTGGTAATATCATATGCCTTATTACTTACAGCTCCAGTAGCATTCATCTCCTCCTCTGTTAGTGTCAATTCTGTAATTGATAGAGTAGAAGATACCTCAGGTAATTTAGTGAATGTTACACTCACATTACTATTCTGTGGTGCTACATACTTCTCTCCTAACACAACAGGTGAAGATGTTACTGCATTATTTCCATTTGTTACCCAACCTTTTGCAATTGATTCAGGATCTGAAATACCCTCATCTAAGATATCCATAGACTCATCAATCACATTATCTTGAGGCAATAAGTCCTCAGCGATAACAATCGCAGGGGGTACAATATTGACAAACAAAATAGAAATTAACGCAACAAACGAAGGAATATAGGCAGATATCCTTGACAAAACTTTTCTAATTTTCATAGAAAATAATAATAATTTTATTATCAATAGGTTTTGCCATTAGCTCAGTACTCCTCTGGCAACCAAAATAGTGAAGAATACTTCAATGCTTTTGATAGCCGAATAATACAATAAAATGGGGTTAATTGTCAATATATAGGCTTGTTTAGTCTGTTATACTACTGATAAATGTATCCCCTCCTTTTGTGATTAAAAATAATCTATGCAAGGCTCTGGTGATACCTACATATAGTAACCTAGTATCTAATTCTATATGCTTATAATAATTTGAATTTAGATCAGCAAGTATTACAGAGTCAAACTCTAACCCCTTAGCATTTTCTATGGGCAGTATAAGTACTCCATTATTATAGTCATTTTCTTCATAACTAATAACTGATCTACCAATAATATCTTCATACTCTTTAAAAACAGAATACACCCTATTTGCATGATCTCTATCTTTACAAAGTAATGCACAAGTAACTGCACCCTTCTTAAATTGCTCTTTTATTATTCCTACCAACTCTCTCATCTTTGTACTATTTAAATCTGCTATATCATTATCATATTCAATAATTTTAACCTCATCCCCATGCCTTAATACCGCTTCTGGAAGTTTATATGACTTAGGAAACCTATCCTTAAATACCTTGTTAGCAAACTCCACAATCTCAATTGTTGTTCTATAGCATTTTTGTAATTGGTAGTATTCAGTATCTTTTCCTGTAATATTTTTTATTAAGGTGATTACATCATCCCAATCCCTTATATAAAACGGAGGTATTATAGATTGTGCTAAATCTCCCGCTATCGTCATATTCCCATTCTTCGCTATCTTCAACAGTGTATTGAATTGTACATAGCTCATATCCTGTGCCTCATCAATCATCACATACTCTCTCTCTATGTTC
>JBPOHM010000076.1:0-29182 GCA_052035585.1 Bacillota bacterium | reverse complement strand
GAAAACTAAGGATTTATAAAAGCAAAGTAAAAAGTAAAGAAAATATATTAATTTTAAGAAAATAAAGAAATCCAAGAAAAATCTATTCTATTTTTCTTGGATTTCTGTTTATGAGTAATAAAAAATATAAGAACAGTCGCGAACTTAGCCATTTTTACCTTCCTTATAAAATAAAGGTAAAAATGGATACTTAGTAGGAACTGTTCTTATATTTTTTAAATAACTAAGATTCAAAAATAAGTAAATAAGTTTTCACAACTATTTTCTTGGCATTAACTTCGCGAACCCTTTTATGACAACATCTCCATTTTGATTAGTAGCTATTGTTTCTAGAGTAACACGATTTTTCTCAACATCAAGCTCTGTAACGGTAACTTTAGCAGTAATAGTATCTTCCAAATAAACAGGTTTAGTAAATTTTAATTCTTGACCAACATATATTGCACCTTCACCAGGAAGCTGAGTTCCTAATACTGTTGAAAATAAAGAAGCTACAAGCATACCATGAGCTATTCTATCCTTGAACATTGTATCCTTTGCAAATTCCTTATCAATGTGAACAGGATTAAAATCTCCTGTAATACCAGCAAACATCTTTACATCAAAGTCTGTTATAGTCTTTGAAAAAGAAGCTGAATCTCCAATTTTCATTTCATGTATTGTTTTTCCTTGCATTTTTATACCTTTACCTTTCTTTTGAAATTTTTCATTAATACTAATAATACTTATATATGGGAAGTTAATTATCCTTTTCTAATGTGATTACATAGCAATTGGATTAAATCTTCCGATGAGTGAATATAGCGAATTTTTTTCGCTTTGTTTACTCTGTATATAGATATTATATTCTAAAATCTACATTTTAACAAGATTAAAATCAGATATTATTAATGAATTATTAATTTATCTGATTGCATATTTATACATTTAACTTATAAATATAAAACACGAATCAGTTTTCATATTCATGTTAATATTTTATCATAAAAAAGTCAAGATAATTATTAAACCAAAATATTTTAAAATATTCTAAAATATTGATATTATATATAATTTGAAAGATTTATAAATTAAAATATCAAAAATACTTATTGACAAAAATATAGTTTTGATGTATGGTAAATGTAAAAGATGAATCACCATTCATATTATGCTTTCGTGTGTATATCTATAGAGTGAAAAATCTTTAGTTTATAATAAACATTAGAAAGGAATGTGAGATAAATGAAAAAAGTATATGTAGTAGGAGCAAAAAGAACAGCAATAGGCTCATTCTTAGGATCTCTAAAAGGCACTCATGCTTCAGAAATGGGAGCAGCAGTTGTAAAAGCCTTATTAAATGAAACAAATGTAAATCCTGATCAAGTTGACGAATTAATATGCGGAAATATATTAAGTGCTGGCTTAGGACAAGGAGTAGGTAGACAAATAGCAGTAAAGAGCTCAATACCAGTTGAAAAATGCGCTTACAGCTTAAATATGCTATGTGGAAGTGGTATGAAGGCTGTAATGAATGGAGTTATTAGCATTCAAAATTCAAATGCTGATATTGTAGTAGCTGGTGGCGTTGAAAACATGAGTGCTGCACCAATGTTAATGCCAAAGGAAGTAAGAACAGGTACTAAGATGGGTAACTTCAATGTTGTTGATCATATGATTTATGATGCTTTAACAGATGCTTTTGACGGTATACATATGGGAGTTACTGCCGAAAACATAGCAACAAAATATGGAATAACAAGAGAAGAACAAGATGCTTTTGCTTATAATTCACAACAAAAAGCGATAAAAGCAATAGACAATGGGCTATTTAATGAAGAAATAGTTCCAATAGAAGTTAAAGTGGGAAAAGAGACAATAATGTTTGCACAAGATGAATTCCCTAATCGTTCTACAAACCTAGAGAAGCTAGCTAAATTAAGACCAGCATTTGTAAAGGATGGAACTGTTACAGCTGGTAATGCTTCTGGAATAAATGATGGAGCTTCATTTGTATTATTAGCAAGTGAAGAGGCAGTAGCAAAATATAACTTAAAGCCAATAGCTGAAATAATAGGAATTGGACAAGGTGGAGTTGATCCTAAAACTATGGGATTAGGACCTACACCTGCTATAAGAGCAGCATTAAAGCAAGCTAATCTTAAGCTTTCAGATATAGAACTAGTTGAGTTAAATGAAGCTTTCGCAGCTCAAAGCCTTGGCGTAATAAAAGAGCTAGTTGAAGAGCATAACTTAGATAAAGAAGAATTTATGAATAAAACAAATGTAAACGGTGGAGCAATAGCACTTGGACACCCAGTTGGAGCAAGCGGAAACCGTATAATAGTAACATTACTTCATGAAATGAAGAGAAGAAAGCAAAATTATGGTCTTGCATCACTTTGTATTGGTGGCGGAATGGGAACAGCCGTTATCGTGAAGATGTGTAATTAAATACTATCCTCCTTATAAAGGTATTAAATATAGTAAACCAAAATTATTACTCCGTAATAATATTGTTTTACATTTGTAAGCATGTAGCCACTATAAAAGCTTGTTAGTAACAAGTTTTATAAAATCAAATAAAAATCTGAATTTTAGAGATTTTTATTTGATTTTAGATGGCACATAAAAAATTTTTAATAAAAATCAAATAATTAGTCAGAATATAATAAAAAAAGTAAATGAAAGGAAAGTAATTAAAATGAGATTAAATGGAAAAGTTGCTATTATAACAGGAGCTGCAAGAGGCTTAGGTGGAGAAATGGCTCAACTATTTGCTAAAGAAGGAGCAAAGGTTATAGCTGGAGATATGATGGAATTAACTTATGATGTACCAAATGTTGAGTACTTTAAGTTAAATGTTACAGATGTAAAAAATTGTGAAGAATTATTTAACTATGCTGTAGAAAAATATGGAAAAATAGACATACTTGTAAATAATGCAGGTATAACAAGAGATACTTTAACAAGAAAAATGACTGATGAGCAATGGGATTTAGTTATAGATGTAAACCTAAAAGGTGTTTTCAACTTAACTAGATTAATAGGACCTCATATGCAAGCTAATGGTGGCGGAAGCATAATAAGTATATCAAGTGTTGTTGGAGTATTTGGAAACATAGGTCAAGCAAACTATGCAGCTACAAAGGCTGGTATCATTGGTTTAACAAAAACATGGGCAAAAGAATTCGCTATGAAAGGCGGAAACGTACGTGTTAATGCTATAGCACCAGGATACACAATGACAGATATATTAAAGACAGTACCACAAGACTTACTAGATAAATTTGCAACTATGACTATGCTTGGTAGACTTGGTCAACCAATAGAAATTGCTAATGCAGCATTATTCTTAGCAAGTGATGAATCAAGCTATATAACAGGTCAAACTTTACAAGTTGATGGTGGAATGAGATTATAAAAAAAGTAATAGTAGTCATTAATCAAAGTCTTAAAGGCTTTGGTTAATGACTTTAAACACGGAGGAAAGCAAAATGAAAGGAATAAATGTTGGTTTAGTTGGAACAGGCATTTATATTCCGAAAAATTATATGACTGCGAAAGAAATAGCTGATGCAACAAATGGAGTGTGGTCAGAGGATGCGGTTAGAAATAAGCTCGGAATAAATAAGAAATCTGTGCCTAGTGATGATCCATCTGATGGAACACAAGAAATGGGTGCGTTAGCTGCACTTGATTGTATAAAAAACACTGGAATAGATCCAAAAGAAATAGATGTGATACTTTGTATCGGTGAAGAATGGAAGGAATATCCTTTAACTACCTCTGCATTGTATATACAAGATAAAATTGGAGCAGTTAATGCTTGGGGTATAGATGTTCAAAATAGATGCTGTACATGTGTTAGTGCTATGAAAATGGCAAAGGACATGATGATGGCAGATGATGATATAAATACAGTAATGATAGCTGGTGGATACAGAAATGGAGATTTTGTTGACTACACAGATAAGGATATGTCAATGATGTACAACCTTAGTGCTGGTGGTGGAGCTCTTATATTAAAGAAAAATTATAATAAGAATCTCTTACTTGGTTCACACATCATATCTGATGGTTCTTTAGCAAGAACAGCTGGAGTTGAAATTGGTGGAATATTAAATCCATACACAAAAGAAAACCTAGAGGAAGGAAAAAAATCCTTAAGATTATTAGATGCTGAAAGAATGAAAGCAAGACTTAATGAGGTTTCAGCAGCAAATTGGAATATATGTATAGCAAAGGCATTAGAAAAATCAGGACTTAAAAAGGAAGATTTAGATTATCTAGCTATACTACACATTAAAAAGTCAGGACACCTTGGAATGTTATCTGATTGGGGCCTAACTGAGGAACAAACAATTTACCTTGAAGACTATGGTCATATGGGACAAATAGATCAAATATTATCATTGCACCTAGCACTTCAACAAGGAAAGGTAAAAGATGGCAGCGTTATATGTATGCTTGCAGCAGGTATAGGATACGTATGGGCAGCAAACATTATTAAATGGGGAGATTGTAAATAATCTCAATTTAAAATGGAGATGATAATATGAATAATTTTGAAAATAAGTATATTACAGTAGAAGAAGCATTATCTAAAATTAAATCTAATGATGTTATAATATCAGGCTTAGCATCAGCAGAACCAAGAGAGCTATTAAGTAAACTACACACGATAGCTGATAAAGTAAAAAATGTAACAGTTACTACTTGCTTACCTATGATAGATGCAGAATATTTTGGAAATCCAGCTTATAAGGATAGCTTTGGCATGGATGGTTGGTTTTACACTGCTCCTTTAAGAAAAGCACACAAAAATGGGAATATATCATTTATCCCAAATCATTTGCACTTAGCTGCAATAAAAAGATTGTATCATGTAAAGCCAAACATTTATGCAGGTAATGCAACACCACCTGATAAGCATGGTTATGTATCTTTATCATTGAGTAATGTTTATGAAAAGAGAATGCTAGAAGCTGCAGACTTAGTAATATTAGAGATAAATCCTAATCTACCACGTACCTTTGGAGATGTGGAGGTTCATGTAAATGATATAGATTACATGATTAAAGTTGATTATGAAATTCCTACCTTACCAGATGTTGCACCAAATGAAAAGGATTTACAAATAGGAAAATTCATAGCAGAGAAAATTAATGATGGAGACTGTATACAGTTAGGAATTGGTGGAATACCAAATGCTGTAGCAGAATCATTATATGGTAAAAAAGATATAGGTATTCATACAGAGATGTTTACAACTGGTATGATGAAGCTTATCAAAGCCGGTGTAATAACAGGTAAGAGGAAAAACTTTAACAAAGGTAAGCATGTTGCTGCCTTTGCACTAGGCACAAAAGAGCTATATGAGTTCATTGATGATAATCCATCAATCATGATAGCTGACGGACATTGGGTAAATGATCCTTATGTTATAGGCTTAAATGATAACCAGGTATCAATAAACACAACATTAGAAATTGACTTAACTGGACAATGTGCAAGTGAGTCTATAGGCTCAGTTCAATTTAGTGGAACAGGTGGTCAATCAGATACTGTAATTGGAGCACAACGCTCTAAAAATGGAAAATCATTTATAGCATTGTATTCAACTGCTATGGTGAAAAATCCTGAAACTGGTGAAAGAGAAGAAGTATCAAAGATAGTTACACAATTAAAGCAAGGAGCTGCAGTTTCCTTGTCAAGAAATGATGTGGATTATGTTGTTACAGAATATGGTATAGCTTCTCTACGTGGAACAAGCATCAGAGATAGAGTAGAAAGACTTATAGCAATTGCTCATCCTAAGTTTAGAGAGCAACTATATAAGGAAGCACTCGCAGAAGGTATAATCTACGAGAGATAAGCACAGAAAGGATTTAAGTTAAAATGAGCATATTAAATTTTAACGGAAAAAATATAAATTATCGTGTAGTTGGTGAAGGCAAGCCACTATTAATATTAAATGGAATTATGATGTCAACAAAAAGCTGGGCACCATTTGAAAAGGCCTTTACTAAGCACAATAACCAATTGATTTTACTTGATTTGATGGATCAAGGTGAATCAGATAAATATGATAGTGATTTCGATCAAAGTCTTCAGGTTGAAGTTGTAAAAGCTTTACTTGATGAATTGAAGATTGAAAAAATAAATATAATGGGAACTTCATACGGTGGAGAGGTTGCATTGCAATTTGCTGTTAAATATCAAGAAAGAATTGAAAGAATGATATTAGCAAATACCGTTGCTAAAACAAATGCTTGGCTAAGAGAAATTGGAGAAGCATGGAACTTAGCAGTAGGAAACCCATTAGCATATTATTCAACAACAATCCCTGTTATATATAGTCCACAATTTTATGACAGAAAAGCTGATTGGATGAATCAAAGAAAGGATCTGTTAACAAAAACAGCCTTTGCTTATAAGCCATTCTTAGATAGCATGGTAAGATTAACAAATTCAGCAAACAATCATGATGTCGTAAATGAATTAAGTAAAATAACAGTAAGAACCCTAGTAATTGGTAGTGAACAGGATCACATAACACCTCTAGAGGAGCAAAAATTGATTGTAAAATTAATGCCTAATGCTGAGTTAGTTATACTACCAGAAACAGGACATGCCTCTTTCTACGAGCGTCCATTACTATTTACAAGCTTAGTTACTGGATTTATAAACGCAGATGAGGTAGTTGTGTAGTATTTAAAATGAGAGATTAGTATTAATAATTAAGGAGGACAGTAAATATGACTCTCCAATCTATTATTCAAACAGTATTAAGTAACCTGCATTTAGCAGGAATACTGGCACTTGCTACCATGGGTATTTTGTTAGTATTTAAGACTTCGTTTACAACTAACTTTGCTCAAGGTATGATGGCTACAATTGGTGTATTTACAGCAGCAATATTAACTACAAAATTTGGAATTAACCGATTTGTTGCTATTGGAGCAGGTATATTATTAAGCTTTGTTATAGGTATATTTATAGATACCATGATAATAAGAAAGGCTAAAAACATAAATGTAATTGGTAAACAGATGATAACAATGGGACTTGTAATTGTAATAACAGCAATAATCCCATTAGCATATGGTACTATACCACTTAAATTTAGTAGATTTTTTGAAGGAAACATAAATTTTACATTTGCTGGAATGAATTTATTCATAACTAAAAATGGTTTGTTTATCATTATTACTTCAGCCGTAATATTAGGAGCTGTATATGCAGCACTTAATTTCACAAAATGGGGCCTTGGAGTAAGAGCAACAGCAGCCAATGAAACAGTTGCAGCAATGATGGGAATAAATACAAAATTCATAACTGCTATGAGTTGGTCAATAGCAGGAGCACTTGGAGCAACAGGAGCAATACTTCTAGCATCACAAACAGGCTCTGTTGAATCCACAATGATGATTTCTACTCAGGTAAATGGATTTTTAGCATCTATTTTAGGAGGATTCTCATCCTTCTATGGACCATTAGTAGGAGCAATTATTATCCCTATTGGAAAATCTCTTATTGCTATATATAACAGCATGTGGAGTGGAGTTATTTTATACAGCTTAGTACTATTAGTTGTATTAATAAAACCAGTAGGATTATTTGGCAAGAAAATAGCGAAGAAAGTTTAGAATGGAGGAGCTTATGTCAATTAAAGAAAATAGTAGATTAAAAAGTACAGTTAAGCATCCTTTGTTCAGCTTTATAATATTAGCAGTTATTTTAGCAGCAGTTCAGCTTCTATTCATGTTTACAGATGGAATAATAAGCTTAACAGTATCAAAGGCAATAGCACAAACACTAATTTATGCAATAGTTGGAATAGGATTTTCTATACTACTAGGCTATGCAGGTTTGGCTTCTTTGGGAACAGCTGGTTTTATGGGATTAGGAAGCTATATTGCAGGAAATCTTTTAATAGGCTATGATATGCCTTTTACATTGACATTACTAATAGTTGTAGCAGTAGCAGTAGTTTTAGGAGGAATAGTTGGATTCATTTCTCTTAGAATTGAAGGTATGTACCTTGCTATTATTACATTAGGATTGTCAGAGATTTTACTAGAGCTTTTTAAAACTCAAAACAACTTTACTGGTGGAGCTGCTGGACTTAGGAAAGTACCGTTTGCTACATTAGCAAACTTTATACAGCTTAATAGAGAAACAAGCTTCTTCCTAATACTTGGTGTCTTATTTATAATGATAGTAATAACTATCAACCTAATAAATAGCCCAACAGGAAGAGCAATGCTTGCTATGAAGAACAGCTCATCGGCTGCACAAGCAATGGGTATAAGCATTTTGAAATACCGTTTGTTAGCGTTCATCATAGCTACAGTTTATGCTATGATTGGTGGAGCATTATTCGTTGCATACAATAGAGCATCAGATCCAACATCTTGGACATTGGCATTATCACTTAATATATTAGCAGCAGTTGTAGTTGGTGGTTCAAGATCTATCTGGGGAGTATTGCTTGGAACATTTATAATATTTGGACTAGATTTAGCAGTATTAAAGAACATAGCATTCTTCAATAAATATCCAGGTTCATCGATGATATTTAGTGGTGTGCTAATAGTATTAATAGTAATGTTCTATCCAGGTGGTATTGTTGGATTCTTCCAAAATATAAGCTTAAAATTTAAAAAAAGAAAATTAAATAAAGGGGGTAGCAATTAATGAGTAGTTTAAAACACGCAAATCATAATACCCCAAGCTTAGACAAAGACATAATATTAGAGCTTAATGGTTTAACAATGCAATTTGGAGGTTTAAAGGCTGTAGATAATCTTAGCTTTAGGGTTAAGGAAGGTGAAATATTTGGTTTAATTGGACCAAATGGAGCTGGAAAAACAACAGTATTTAACTGTATAACTCAGTTTTATAAACCGACAGCAGGAAAAGTATTATATAATGACAAAAATGGTTACACTATTGATTTAACAAAGGTTAAGGTACATGATGTTATTAAAACTGGTATCGTTAGAACCTTCCAAAATGTTGAATTAATATGGGAGCTATCTGTTTTAGATAATTTACTTGTAGCAGGACACACCTTGTACAAAGCAAGATTATTTGAACACATGATACATTCAAGAAGACTAAAACGTGAAGAAAAGGCACTTAAAGAAAAGGCTATTTCAGTTTTAGAAAGACTTAATTTATTAGCTTATAAGGATTTTATACCTTATGGACTTCCATATGGTATCCTTAAGAAAATAGAGCTTGCTAGGACATTGATGATAGATCCTAGATTAATAATTTTAGATGAGCCAGCAGCGGGACTTAACGATGTAGAGACAGAAGAGCTTTCTAAAGTTATTAAACAAATATCAAAAGATTTTAACTGCACTATATTTTTAGTTGAACATGATATGGGACTTGTAATGGACATATGTGATACTATTTGTTCTATTTCTTTCGGAAAGATGCTTGCAATTGGTACTCCGTCAGAAATACAAAATAATAAGCTTGTTCAAGAAGCATATCTAGGAAGCGAATAGGAGGTCTAGTATGAGCAAACTTTTAGAAATAGAAGATTTAGTTGTAGATTACGGTATCATAAGAGCCATTAAAGGTATCAATATGACTGTAAACGAAGGAAATATAGTTGCTATATTAGGTGCAAATGGTGCAGGTAAGACAACAACAATTCGTACAGTATCAGGAGCTGTTAAAGCAAAAAGTGGTAAAATTAGATTTTGCGGTGAGGATATAACAAACAAGGATGCATATAAAATTGCTTCTAAGGGAATTATACAATCACCAGAAGGCAGAATGATACTAAATGGATTGACTGTTGAAGAAAATCTTTTGGTAGGAGCATACACTGTTAAATCAAGGTCACAGGTAAACAAGAATTTAGAGCAGATATTTGGATATTTTCCTGTTCTAAAGGAAAGAAGAAAGCAGCAAGCATCAACACTTTCTGGTGGTGAGCAACAAATGCTTGCTATAGGAAGAGCTTTGATGGCAAATCCTAAAATCTTACTTTTAGATGAGCCATCACTAGGTTTAGCACCACTTATAGTAAAAGACATCTTTGAAATTATTAAGAGAATCAAGGATGAAGGAACTACAATATTTATTGTAGAGCAAAATGCGTTCCAAACATTAAAAATTGCAGATTATGCATATGTATTGGAGCTTGGAAAAGTTAAAACCGAAGGTAGTGGCAAGGACTTATTAAAGGATGAATCATTATTTGCTGCATATCTTGGTGAAAAAAATAAAAAACAAAATTAAGAGGAGAAAAGTTATGAAAAAAAGAATTAGAGTTATTGCATTAGCATTAGTATTAATGTTAGCTTTGACAATGTTTGTTGGATGTAAGAAAAAAGTAGAAGATCCAAAACAAGGACAAGAAACACCAAATAATAATAACACAGATAATAAAACACCTGCAGAAGAGCCTAAAGTTTCTAAGGTTCAAGGTGTAACTGATACAGAAATACTAATTGGAAACACAGCAGCAGTATCAGGTAACTTTGCTTTCGTTGGAGTACCTTTCAACGCAGCAATTCAAGCAGTAATTAAACAAGTTAACGAAGCTGGTGGAATCGGTGGAAGAACAATAAGATTTATTAGCTATGATGATGAGTTTACAGCTGCTAAAGGTATAACTTTAACAGAAAAGCTTGCTGAAGAAGATAAGATATTCGCATTAGTAGGTCACTTTGGAACACCTACAGTAGGTGCTACAGTAGATTACATACAAGAGTATGGAATCCCTATGGTATATGCAGCTACTGGTATAAATGCTTTATACTTTGAAAAATCAGTTGGAAACCCAGTAATGGCAGTTCAACCAATATACAAAACTGATGGTCGTTTAATGGCAGCTCGTGCTTTCCACGAAGCATTATTCGGTGAAAACCAAGATCAAAAATTACCAGCAGATGCTAAGATAGGTGTATTATACACTAATGATGATGCTGGAAACAGTATATTAGAAGGTATAAAAGTTCAAGCTGAAAAAGATGGAAGAGGTTCAAACCTTGTAATCGAAACAGTTGCTGAAGGAACTTACTCAACAGCAGTACAAAAATTAAAGGATGCTGGAGTACAAGTTGTTATAGCTTCAATGAACCAAGCTCCATTCAAAGAAACAATGGTTGCTTTAAATGACGCTGGATTAGAAGTTCCTGTATTCACATCATATGTAAATGCTGATCCTACAGCTATAGACCCATCTAAATACACTGAAAGAAGACCAGTATATGCAAATGCATGGGTTGACGTATTATCAGAAAAAGGTCAAGCAGATGCTCAAGGCTTCATAGCTACAATAGCTAATGCTGATTTAAGCGAAGAAGAAAAAGCTAACTACTATACAAACTCATATGCTACAGCTGGATATATAGCAGCTACAGTATTTGTTGAAGGTTTAAAGAGAGTTGAAGCAGCTGGTATGGAATTAAACTGGGATAACTATATTAAGGCTATGGAACAAGGACCAATAAGCATTCCAATGGGTGGAACTGTTGACTTCTCAGAAGGAAAGCGTTGGGGAATTGACACAATGTCATTATTAAAGTATATACCTGGTGATGATGGTAATGCTGGATCATTTGCAATTGCAAGAGAATTAGAATCATTAACAGTTATTGAAAGCAAATAATATTTTTTACTTAAAAAAATAAAGTATAAATTTAAATTGAATTAAGAAAACAAGAACATCAGGAATACAGCAATTTTAATTTGAGATTGCTGTATTCTTATGATAAACTATTTAATTATATTTTGACAAATTTTTCATATTAGTAATAGATACGATACTGAACCATAAAGAGAAATAGCATATTGGAGGAACAATGGAAGAACAAATAAAGGAAATAAAGATGCCAAAGACTAAAAGAGGTCTTATAACATTTAATAAAATAATTAAAGCTGCTGAAAAAGTTTTTGGAACTAAGGGTTATTATAACTCTATGATAAATGATATTGCATATAAAGCTAAGGTGGCTCCAGGTACTCTTTATATTTATTTTCCTGATAAATATACATTGTATTGCTATTTATTGAATCAGTATAATCATTATATAAGAGAATATATATCAAACAGAGTAAAGGACTGTACAACACGTAAGGAACAAGAGAGAGTTGGACTTTTAGCATTCTTAGAAATAATTAGAGAACGACCATATATGTATAATATTATTTGGGAATCTTTATATATTGATAAAAGATTGTTTGTAGATTATTATGAAAGCTTTGCAAGAAGATATGTGAGAAATATAGAAGCATCTAAATCACATGGTGAGATGAAGAATTTTGATTCAATGCTTACAAGTTATGTTTTAATGGGTATAAGTAACTTCGTGGGACTTAAATATGTTATGTTTGATGAAAATAAGAAAAATAGTGAAATAGATTTAGAAAAAATAGCAAATGAAGTAATTGAGATGCTAGAGAAAGGTATTTTTTAATAGCGATTTATCTCGTGAAACATGAATCGGTTTTCATATTTAATTTTTTCCCGAATTTAGTAAATTAAATAAGTTTGAAAGTACATTTTAAATTTTATTATAAAAAGTTTCAATTTAGTATTGAAATTTTTTTTTATTGGAGTATAATGTAGTTAAGATGATTGTTAAAAAATTAGCAAATATAAAAATTGAATTTTTAAATTACTAATAAAATTTTAGTATATTTAAGAATAAGGAATGTCGAAAGAGAAAAATTAAATAGTGATTGTGTGGGAAAGTTTATTAATTTTTTCACAAATTCTAAGAAAGGATTAGTTATTATGAATTTTGAATTAAGCAAAGAACAACAAATGGCTCAAGAGTTGTTCAGATCATTTTCAGTTAATGAGGTTAAACCTTTGGCTCAAGAAGTTGATGAGCAAGAAAGATTTCCAGTAGAAACAGTTGAAAAATTTAAAAAATATGGATTTTTAGGAATTCCATTTCCTAAACAATATGGAGGTCAAGGAGCTGATAACTTAACTTATATATTAGCAGTTGAGGAATTAGCAAAGGCCTGTGGTACTTCATCAGTAATAGTATCAGCGCATACTTCATTGTGTGCAGCACCAATAAATGAGTTTGGAACAGAAGAGCAAAAGCAAAAATACTTAGTTCCATTAGCAAATGGAACATATTTAGGAGCTTTTGGATTAACTGAAGCTGGTGCTGGAACAGATGCTGCTATGCAGCAAACAAAGGCTGTTTTAGATGGTGATAATTACATCTTAAATGGAACTAAAATATTCATCACAAATGCTAGCTATGCTGACATTTTTATAATAATGGCTATGACTGATAAATCAAAAGGAACAAAGGGAATATCAGCATTTATAGTTGAGAGAAATTTCCCAGGCTTCTCTGTAGGAAAAGAAGAGCACAAAATGGGTATTAGAGGATCGGCTACTTGTGAATTAATAATGGAAAATTGTATAGTACCAAAAGCAAATCTTCTTGGTAAAGAAGGAGAAGGCTTTAAAATAGCAATGAAAACTTTGGACGGTGGTAGAATAGGTATAGCTGCTCAAGCTCTTGGTTTAGCTCAAGGAGCTATAGATGAGACTGTTAAATATACTAAAGAAAGAAAACAATTTGGTAGATCAATATCAGCATTCCAAAACACTCAATTTCAATTAGCTGATATGCAAGCTAGAGTAGATGCTGCAAGATTGTTAGTGTATAGAGCTGCTTGCTTAAAGGATGATAAGAAACCATATTCGGTTGAAGCTGCAACTGCTAAGTTATTTGCTTCAGAAACAGCAATGGCAGTAACAACAAAAGCGGTACAATTATTTGGTGGATATGGATATACAAGAGAGTATCCTGTTGAGAGAATGATGCGTGATGCTAAGATAACTGAAATTTATGAAGGTACTTCAGAGGTTCAAAGAATGGTTATCAGTGCAAGTATGTTAAAATAGATTGAGAAAGGGATGTATATTAATATGAATATAGTAGTTTGCATAAAACAAGTACCAGATACTACAGAGGTTAAGCTTGATCCAAAGACTAATACACTTATTAGAGATGGAGTTCCAAGTATTATTAACCCAGATGATAAAGCTGGCTTAGAAGCAGCACTTAGAATAAAGGATGAAATAGGAGCTCATGTTACAGTAGTTTCAATGGGACCTGCTCAGGCTGATCTTGCTTTAAGAGAAGCACTTGCTATGGGAGCAGATGAAGCTATACTGATATCTGACAGAGCTTTTGGAGGAGCAGATACTTGGGCGACTTCATCAACAATAGCAGCAGCTATTAAGAAATTAAATTATGATTTAATAATAACAGGAAGACAAGCAATAGATGGAGATACAGCTCAGGTTGGACCACAAATTGCTGAGCATTTAGGTCTTGCAAATATAAGCTATGCTGAAGAAATTAAAGTAGAAGGAGATAGCATAATAGTTAAAAGACAATTTGAAGATAGACATCATATTATAAAAGCTAAGATGCCTGTTCTAATAACTGCGCTTAGTGAATTAAATGCTCCTAGATACATGACTCCAGGTGGAATATTCGATGCGTACAGAGAAAAGGAAGTTAAATTATACACTCTTAATGATATAGATGTAGACCAAAGCAATATTGGATTAAAGGGTTCACCTACTAAAGTTAAGAAGTCATTTACAAAACAAGCTAAACAAGCTGGAAAGATTTATAATAATTTAGATGCTTCTGAAGCAGCTGAAATAATTGTGAGTACTTTACAAGAGAAGTTTATAATTTAATGGAGGAAAATATGAATACAGCAGATTATAAAGGTATCTTTGTTTTCGCAGAGCAAAGAGATAAAAATATAGAGAAGGTTTCCTTAGAGCTTATTGGAAAAGCAAGGGAATTAGCAGAAGTATTAAAATCTTCTGTAACAGCTGTTCTACTAGGATATAACATGGATGAACAAGCTAAAGAGCTTAATTATTATGGAGCAGATAAAGTTATATATGTAGATAATAAAGACTTAGACATATATATGACAGAACCATATACACATACATTAGTTGAAATTATTAATAGAGATAAGCCTGAAATTGTGTTGTTTGGAGCTACTGCTATAGGTAGAGATTTAGCACCAAGAGTGTCAGCAAGAGTTAAAACCGGACTTACAGCAGATTGTACAGGACTTGAAATAAATGTAGAAGAAAATAATAACTTGATGATGACAAGACCTGCATTTGGTGGAAATATTATGGCAACTATAGTGTGTCCTGACCATAGACCACAAATGGCAACTGTAAGACCAGGAGTTATGAAGCAGCTTCCATCAAATAGAGATAAAGCAGTAAATGTTGAAAAGCTATCAATAGAAATTCCAAAGGAAAAATTTAATGTTGAGATACTTGAGGTTATAAAGCAAGTACAAGAAAAGATGAAAATCGAAGATGCAAAGGTAATAGTATCTGGTGGTAGAGGAGTAGGAAGTGCAGAAAACTTTGCTTTACTTGAACAGCTTGCAGATGCTTTAGGTGGAACAGTAGCAGCTTCGAGAGCAGCTGTTGATGCCGGTTGGATTTCTAAGGATAGACAGGTTGGACAAACAGGAAAGACAGTTAGACCAAATCTTTATATAGCATGTGGTATCTCTGGAGCTATACAGCACATAGCTGGTATGGAAGAATCTGACCTTATAATAGCAATTAACAAGGATGAATATGCTCCTATATTTGAAGTTGCAGATGTATCTATAGTAGGAGATATGAATAAAATCATACCACAATTTATTGAAGAGTTAAAAAAGATTAGAGCAAAAAAATAATAGATAAGAAAAAGCCGAGTGTAAACATCCTCGGCTTTTTTAATTTATTTAATTATTTACCACTCATTTGTCTTTGAGCCATTTCAACTAGTTTTTTAGTCATGTATCCACCAACATAACCATTTTGTCTAGCTGTTAAGTTACCTTTATCCATAGCCTCGTAATTTGAAAGACCTAATTCATTAGCTATTTCAGTCTTCATTTGGTTAAGTGCTTGTTTAGCTTCTGGAACAACTATGTTGTTTGATCCTGAATTATTCATATATTCTCTCCTTTCTTAAGTAATTAGTTCCTTTCTTAAATATAAAGTATCTTATATTTAGATTGGTATTAATATTATTTGTAAGATTAGCTATTTTAATCATGTAAATAAATGTTCACTTAGAAATTAATTCTATATTTTATAAGATTTATTAAGAAATTAATTTATGTTATTAGATTTATCCATGTATTATTTTCTAGCTAAATCTTTTCAAATAATATAAGATTATAATAGCCAAAAAATTTGTAAATATTACTGTTAATTTTTGTTTTTTTAAAGAAATAGTGCTAATACAAAATTTTTATATGCATTATATTGATTCATAGGCATAAAATGTAATAATAACTGTTGGCAAACGCTTGTAAAATACAAGCCTACGTTAATTCGTTTGCTATTTGAATATTTTTTTAAAAATTTTTTGTTGCATTTTTTTAAAGCTTATGCTAATATAGTGAAAGAAGCACACAAAGATATAGGGAAATGTTTTCCTATAAATATGGGAGAGTGTGCAAATGCTAGATCTTTCGCTTTGCGTAAAGACTACAATATTTAGGAGGGAGTTTTAAAATGAAAAGAATTTTAGCATTATTGCTAGTTTTGGCTTTAGTTTTTGGTCTTGCAGCATGTAAGCCATCTGAGCCAGCTGATAAGCAAGTAGTGGATGAATCTAAAAAACCAGATGAAACAAAAACAGACAATCCAGACACTACTACACCGGACAATAAACCGGAACAAAGAGAAGCAAAAGGTAGTATTACTTATGGTAGTACAACTGACTTAAGTGGTGACTTCTTCACAACAATGTGGGGAAATAATGCATCAGATGCTTTAGTTAAAGGTTTGATTCATGGATATACAACAGTTACATATCAAAAAGAAACTGGTTCTTATGAAATCGATAAGACTGTTGTAAAGGAATTAAAGGCTATTTCAAACGCTGATGGTTCTAAAACTTTTGAAATCGAAATTAATAATGATTTAGTTTATAGCGATGGATCACCAGTTAAAGCTAAAGATTATGTATTCGGTATATTACTTTTAGCTCATCCTGATGTAGCTGATATCGGTGGAGACACTACAGGTCCAGAAGATTATGTAGGATATGATGACTACAGCAAGAGACCAGAAGGAAGCGAAACTGGACAGGTTTCTGATACATTTGCTGGTGTTAGATTATTAGGAGATTATAAATTCTCTGCTACAGTTAAATCTGAAAAGTTACCATACTTCTATGAGTTAATATATGCTTCATTTGGTCCTGTACCAATGGCTGTTATAGCTCCAAACGCTGACATAGTTGATGAAGGAAAAGGTGCTAAAATAGTTGGAGAATTCAATTCTGAATTATTAGAAAAAACTATAAACGATCCTGATACTGGATACAGATTCAATCCTAAAGTAACTTCAGGTCCTTATATGTTAGATAGCTTTGATAGATCAACTAAGATAGCTATATTAAAAGTTAACCCTAACTACAAGGGAGACTACAATGGACACAAAGCTCAAATAGCTGAAATAATAATTAAGAAAGTTGTTCAAGCAACTCAAATAGACGAGTTAATAGCTGGTCAAGTTGACGTATTAGGAGCAAGTGGTGGTAAAGACCTAATCGAGCCAGGTTTGGATGCAGTTGATGAAGGAAAAATCTCTGTAACAACATTCCCAAGATCTGGATACGGTAAAATAGTATTCGTATGTGACTTAGGACCAACTCAATTCTTGAACGTACGTCATGCTATAGCTCACTGTCTAGACGTTCCTGAGTTTGCTAGACAATATTCAGGCGGATATGCATCAGTTGTTTACGGTATGTACGGTGTTGCTCACTGGATGTATCAAGAAAACGCTGCAACAATAGACAAAGAATTTAATAAGTATGCTCTTGACTTAGGAAAAGCTAAGCAACTTCTAATCGATGATGGTTGGACTTTAAATGAAAAAGGCGAACCATTTGTAGAAGGAGTAGACGCTGTACGTGCTAAGAGATTAGAAGATGGTACATTAATGCCATTAGTAATCAAGCACTTAGCATCAGAAAACAATGCAGTTTCTACATTGTTAGCTACAATGCTTCCTGAAAACTTAGCTGCTATAGGAGCTAAATATGAGCAAACAATAGTTGACTTCCCAACACTATTAAATAACTTGTATGGTCAAGTTCCAGAAAGACAATACAATATGATGAACCTTGCTACAAACTTTTCAGCAGTATTCGATCCATATAACTCTTTCAGATTAGAAGACGAATACATGGGAGTTAACAACAGTAACTTCTTAAGAGATCAAGAGTTAGTAGACTTAGCTGAAGCTATGAAATTAACTCCAAGTGATGATAGAGAAGGCTATTCTAAGAAGTGGTTAGCATTCCAAAAGAGATGGAACTACTTACTTCCTGACCTTCCACTTTACTCAGATGAATATCATTCATTTATCTCTAACAGAGTGAAGAACTTTGAAGTAGATCCATTCTGGACTTTCCAAAGAGCAATCTTATACGCATATGTAGAAGATTAATAGTTTAGATAAATAATTGATTATTTATTAAAACTGTAACAATTAGGGTGATGCAGGATCACAGGTTAACCTGTAACTGCAATCACCCGTTTTTTAGCGAGTGAGGGAGGTTTACATGTTAAGATACGTTTTAAAAAGATTAATGTATTTAGTTTTTGTTTTCTTTATTTTATCGATAATTTTATACGGTATTTTCCAAATGGTTCCAGGGGATCCTGCTAAAATGATGGTTGACCCTGAGTTGGCAGCAAAGAGTCCTACAAGATATGAAGCAGCATATGAGCAAGCCAAAAAGCAATTGGGACTTGATAAGCCAATTCATGAGAGATATGCAATATGGATTACTAATATGTTAACTGGAAAATTTGGATATTCATCATATTATAAAAAACCAGTTATTCAAGTTATTCAACCTGTTATTTTCCAAACAGTTAGAATTAACATTTTAAACTTAATTTTAGTATTTTCTATTACGATACCTCTTGGTATAACAACTGCAGTAAGAAAATACTCAGTTTATGATAATGTGGTACAAGTTGTTACCGTTGTCGGGGTAAGTATGCCGATGTTTATATTGGCTCTTGTTGCAATTTATTTCTTTGCAATTAAGTTCCCGATATTCCCAATCAGTGGTGTAGGTACACCAGGAGCTCAATTAACTGGTTTTGCTGCTGTTAAGGACTATTTATACCATGTTGCATTACCACTTATAGTTATGACTATGTCATCATTAGCAGGTATAACAAGATATGTAAGAGGCGCTATGATAGACATCTTGAGAATGGATTTTATAAGAACTGCAAGAGCAAAGGGATTGAGAGAAAAGGTTGTTATTTATTCTCATGCATTTAGAAATGCTCTAATTCCAGTAGTTACAATATTTACTGGATGGTTTATAGGTATATTTGGAGGATCTATAGTTATTGAAGGTACCTTCTTATTACCAGGAATGGGACAACTTTTAATTAGCTCTCTAAGACAGCTTGATTTTGCTGTTGTATTGACTATGAACATGTTCTATATATTACTTTCTCTAGTAGGAAATCTTGTAATGGATTTATTATATATGCTTGTTGACCCACGTGTTAAATTGTCATAGGGAGGAAATCGAATATGGATAAAAATAAAAAATCTAGTAAGAAAAACGGCATTTTCAAAATGTTATCTAATACATTTAAGGGAATGCTATTTGGAAATAATAAAGTAGAGTTATCTATATTAGAAGAAGAGCAAATGCAAAGCCCTTTGAGAACTATAGTTTCGAATTTCTTCTCTAGGAAGCTTTCAGTAATTGCATTAGTTGTTTTTCTATCAATTTTTGTATTTTGTTTTGTGTACACAGCTGTAAATCCGTTTGATAAATATCTTTTGGATATAACTCAAAAGAACATAGGACCTGGTCTTAACTTCTTAAACATACCAAAGGAATTGGATGGAAATGTTAAAGAAATAGCAGTTGGATCTACTTTTAGTGTTGGAATAGACAATAACGGAAAAATGTACACTTGGGGTAATATGGATCCAAGATTAGTTGAAAGTTTA
Organism: Bacillota bacterium; assembly: GCA_052035585.1. Classification (GTDB taxonomy): domain Bacteria; phylum Bacillota; class Clostridia; order Tissierellales; family Sedimentibacteraceae; genus UBA1535. Next base: position 9,138 of record JBPOHM010000076.1, on the reverse strand, counting down.
AAGCAAAATTCTCCAAGCCAGTATAAGCTTAAGGCGGTATCTGCTGGACTTAATCATATACTTGCTATAACAGAGGATGGAAAGGCTGTTACTTGGGCTCCGAATAGATTTAAGCTGGATACACTTCCCAGCAGATTAGCTTCGGAAACGAATGTTAAACAGGTTGTTGCAGGATATCAAATGTCTGCTGTTGTAACTGAAGAAGGATACTTATATTTCTGGGGTAATACAAACTTCTTCGGAACATTTAGTCAAAATACAATTCCAGATGACATTCAATATAATGTTGAGAGAGTTGATTTAAGTACTGATAATATTATAATTTTATTAAAAGATGGTACTGTAAGAGTGCAAGGAGCTGAAACTCCAGCATACAACAATGTTCCAGAAATTAGTAATGTAATTGACATTGCTGCAACTGATGACGTTATGGCAGCTCTTACTCAAGATGGAAAAATATATACATGGGGTAACATAAGATATGGCTTAATGGATGTTCCAGAAATGACTAGCGATTTAGTTAAGATAGTTGGTGGTCGTTCACACTTCCTAGCTTTAAGTTCAACAGGTATGGTTTATTCATGGGGTAGAGATACATATGGTCAAGCATCAGTACCTTCAAGCATTGAAAATGGACAAGTTAAAATAAAAGATATATTTGCAGGATATTTCCAAAGCTATGCTGTTCCTGAACAAGGAAAGACTCAAAAATGGGGATTAAAAGGATATTTGTTAGGATCAGATGATTTTGGTAGAGATATATTTACTAGACTTATGGCAGGTGGAAGACTTACACTTACTGTAGGAGCTGTTGCTATTACTATTCAGGTAGTACTTGGTGTTATAGTAGGAGGATTCTCAGGTTTCTATGGTGGTAAGGTTGACAATATCTTAATGAGATTTGCCGAAATAGTTGGTGCTATACCATTCCTTCCAATTGCAATGACCTTATCAGTAGTTATTGGTAATAGACTTACTGAAAACCAAAGAGTTTACTTGATTATGTTTATATTGGGTATACTAAACTGGCCAGGTCTTGCGCGTCTTGTTAGAGCTCAGATTTTATCTGAGAGAGAAAAGGAATTCGTTCTTGCTGCTAAAGCAACAGGTATTAAAGAAAGAGTTATTATATTTAGACATATAATTCCAAATGTTATTACAGTAGTTATAGTTAATGCTACATTAGGTTATGCTACATCACTATTAACTGAGTCGTCTCTTTCATACTTGGGCTTCGGTGTTCTTGAACCAAATCCGACTTGGGGTAATATGCTTACAGGTTCTCAATCATCAAATACTATAGCTAACTATTGGTGGAGATGGGTGTTCCCAGCTGCTCTTCTTTCATTATGTACTATTAGTATAAACATGATTGGTGATGGTTTGCGTGATGCAATAGATCCTAAGTCTGCAGAAAGATAGGAGGGTGTAGACATGGCATTATTAGAAATAAATAATTTACACACGTATTTTACAACAAAAAAAGGTATTGTAAAGGCTGTAAACGGTGTTTCATACTCTGTTGAAGCTGGAAAAACATTAGGAATAGTTGGAGAGAGCGGTAGCGGTAAAAGCGTTGCTGCCATGAGTATATTAAAGCTATTAGATGGAAATGGCTATATAAAAGAAGGTAGTATTAAGTTCAATGATAGAGAGCTTACTACTTTAACAAAAGAAGAAATGTACAAGGTTCGTGGTAATGATATATCAGTTATATTCCAAGAGCCTATGACAAGCTTGAACCCAATATTTACTGTAGAAAAGCAAATTGGTGAGTCATTTATGATCCATCAAGGAATGAAGAAAAAAGAAGCATATAAAAAAACAGTAGAAATGTTAATTGACGTTAAGATACCTAATCCTGAAAGTGTTGCAAAGCAATATCCACATCAATTATCAGGTGGTATGAGACAAAGAGTTATGATAGCTATGGCGCTTGCATGTAAGCCAAACTTACTTATAGCTGATGAGCCTACAACAGCTCTTGACGTTACTATTCAAGCTCAGATATTAAAATTAATGAATGACTTGAAAAGAGAAAAAGGAACTTCAATACTGTTTATCACTCATGACTTAGGTGTTATCAACCAAATGGCTGATGATGTTGCTGTTATGTATTGTGGACAGGTTGTTGAAATGGCCCCTGTTAGAACAATTTTCGGTCAAAACACTTATTCTCATCCTTATACAGAGGGTCTTATGAAGTCTATTCCAAGACTTAATACTGAAAAGTCTGATAAATTGGAAGCAATTATTGGCTCAGTACCTCATCCACTAGATTTACCTAAGGGATGTAAATTTGCTCCTCGTTGTCAATATGCTACTAAGAGATGTCAAGAAGAAGAACCTACTTTGGAGAAGATAGAAGATAGACATTCTATCAGATGCTTCTATCCTAATAAGGAGGAGAGAAAAAATGAACGATAAAAAAGTACTTTTAAGTGTTACTGATATGAAGAAACACTTTCCAATAAAGAAAACTAAGTTATTCCAAAAAGAAAGATTAACAGTTAAGGCTAATGATGGTATAACACTTGACATTTATGAAGGTGAAACAGTTGGTCTAGTTGGAGAATCTGGTTGTGGTAAATCAACTTTTGGTCGTGTTTTATTACAATTATATCCACAAACAGCTGGAAGAACTATGTATTATGGAAGAACTCTTGAAGAGATTAATCCTGCATACGTAGAAGAAGATTTAAAAAATGTTAAGAAGGATATAGCAACATACCATAAGCTAGAAGCTGAAAGAATTAAGGTTAAAGAAGAGCTTGATAAGAATCCAGAAGATTTTACTTTAATTAACAAGCATCAAGATCTTTCAAAACAAACTACAGAAATGTTATACGATATAACAAATATTATTGGTGGTTTCTTCATTGCTGAAAATATTGAAGAAGTAGCTGATTTATTCTTAAAAGAATATAGAGCTAAAAGAGAAGCCTTTAAATTAAATACTGCTGCAGAAAATTCTAATAATCAAGATGATAAGAAGAATAAGAAGCAAGCTGTAGATGAAAAATTAAAGGAAGCTCAAGAATACAGAAATAAAATAAATGAAATGAAAAAGGCTTATGCAGGCAATGCTGAGTTTGAAAAATATGAACAATACTTGGATAATGGAATAAATCTTGCTAAATTAGAGTACAATGAAATGAGACCTCTTAGAAGAGATTTACAGATAGTATTCCAGGACCCATATTCATCACTAAATCCACGTATGACAGTTGGACAAATTATAGGTGAGGGCTTATTAGCTCACGGCTTCTTCAAAAAGAATGATGAAGCTATGCAAGAATATATAATGAAGGTTATGGAAGATTGTGGACTTTCAGGATATATGCTTCACCGTTATCCACACCAATTCTCAGGTGGACAAAGACAAAGAATAGGTATTGCTAGAGCACTTGCATTAAAACCAAAATTCGTAGTTTGTGATGAGGCTGTTAGTGCCCTTGACGTTTCTATTCAATCACAGATTATAAATCTTCTTATTGACCTTAAAGAGAAAGAGGATTTAACTTATCTATTTATATCACACGACTTGAGTGTTGTTAAATATATAAGTGATCGTGTAGGTGTTATGTATCTTGGTAACCTAGTTGAGCTATGTGATGCTGAAGAGATATTTAAAAATCCTTTACATCCATACACAGAAGCATTGCTTTCTGCTATACCTACTACAGAAGAAGAGCAAAGAGAAGCTATTCTTATTGAAGGAGATATACCAAGTCCAATTAAACCACCTAAGGGATGTAAATTCCATACAAGATGTCCAAAAGTTATGGATATTTGTAAGCAGGTTACTCCTGAGTTTATTGAATACGAAAAAGACCATTTTGTTGCATGTCACTTAAGAACAAAATAATTAAGTGTAATAAATTTGCACCTAAAGAAAAATTGAAAGATTTTTCAAATGCGCAATTTATTGCGTGATGCCATGACTTCAGATGTCGGATATTTAGTGTGAATAATTTATAGCTATGTACAGATACTAGCATGGAGGTGTAAAATATGTTTTTTTTAGATAAAATTAAAAAGACTATGGAAGCAACAAAGGTTGACCCAGAAAATGCACCAGAGAAAATTGAGTTGGAGAAAAATGATTTAGCAGCATTGCTTATAGCAGGCTTCATAACTTTACTTCCAGCTGCTTTGGTTGTTTTAGCAATATTTCTTGGGGTGGCATGGTTTTTTACAAGATAAGCAAATATTTACTATACAATTAGTATAATTTATGATAAAATTACTATAGCTGTGTTTACGGCTATAGTAATTTATTTTTTGATGCTATGTATAAAAGTACAAAGAAAGGATTTTAATTTTATAGCGCCAGAACTTAACATTATCTAAATACTTAGATATTTTAAGTTGACGAGGACAGAGTAATTCGAAAATTCGGCGGGAACTCTGCGGCTTGCTTGGTCGAAAGAATTTCAGTAAATATTTTGGGTGACCGAAAAAACAAAGGGAAATTCATAAAGCGAGAATACATAGCTTATCTAATAAATAAAATTACAATAATAATATTTTATTTAAAGGAGAAGTAATATGTGCGGAATAGTTGGTTACGTAGGACCAGATGACGTTAAAGAAATTCTTTTATCTGGCCTTGAAAAACTTGAGTACAGAGGCTATGACTCTGCCGGTCTAGCTCTTATTAATGCAGAAGGAGTTCATATTTTCAAGGACAAAGGAAGAATAGAAGCTTTAAGAAACATTGTTCCTAAGGATGTAAAAAGTAATTTAGGTATAGGACACACAAGGTGGGCAACACATGGTGTGCCAAACAGAATTAATGCACATCCTCATCAAAGTAGTTCTAGAAGATTTACTCTTGTTCACAATGGTATAATTGAGAATGAGGTTTATCTTAAAACTAGATATTTAAATGGTGTTAAATTTGAAAGTGACACTGATACAGAGGTTATAGTTGCTTTAATTCAAAAATTTGTTGATGATGGAGAGTCAGTTGAACTTGCTATAAGACATACAATGAGTGAAATTCAAGGCTCTTATGCACTTGCTATTTTAGATAAGGAAGATTCTAATGTAATCTATGCGGCTAAAAATAAATCTCCACTTCTAGCAGGAATTGGTCAAGGCTTTAATATGATTGGTAGTGATGCTATGGCTATGATTAGTCATACAAACATGTTTTACGAGCTAGAGGATAAGGAATTTGTTAAAGTAACTAGAGATTCAATTGATATTTATACAATATATGGAGCTAAGGTAGATAGAGAGCCTTTTAAAGCAGACTTAGACCTTTCTGATATAGAAAAGGGAATCTATCCTCACTATATGTTAAAGGAAATTGAGGAACAGCCTTTTGTAATAAGAAAGATTATAAATCAATATAGTGATAATAATGCTCAACCATTTATAGATAAGGCTATTTTAAATGATTTTAAAGAAGCAGATAAGATTTATATAATAGCATGTGGAACAAGTTATCATGCAGGCTTGATTGGTAAGCAATTCTTTGAAAAGATTGCTGGAAAGCCAACAGAGGTTATAATTGCAAGTGAATTTGTATATAATATGCCGATGCTAAGCCAGAAGCCTTTATTCTTATTTATATCACAGAGTGGCGAAACAGCAGATTGTCGTGCAGTATTAGTTAAGATAAAGAGTATGGGATATAAATCTGTGACAATTACTAATGTTAAGGGTTCAACCTTATCAAGAGAGTCAGACCATACATTACTTTTACATGCAGGACCTGAGATAGCAGTTTGCTCAACAAAGGCTTATACAGCTCAAATAGCAGTGATTTCAATATTAGCAGCATCAATTAATAATATAATAGCTATAGATGTGTTCAAAGAATTAAGTCGAATAGCAAATGTTATGGAAAGCTTGTGTGATAATAATGAAATTTATAAGAAGCTGGCTGAAGAATATTTATTAGATAAGAGAAGCTGCTTCTATATTGGAAGACACATAGATTATTTTGTTTGCTTAGAGGCTGCATTAAAGCTTAAAGAGGTTTCTTATATTCAAACAGAAGGCTTTGCAGCAGGTGAACTTAAGCATGGTACTATTGCTCTAATAGAGGATTCAACTCCTGTAATAGCTATAATTACACAAGAATCTATAAATCTAAATACAAGAAGTAACATTAAAGAAGTAAAGGCAAGAGGAGCTAATACTCTAGTTATTTCGACAAGAAAGCTAAGTAATGACAGCGATCAAGTAATTATTGATGATGTACATGAAATGTTATCACCATTAGTATCAATAATTCCAGCTCAATATATATCATATTATGCAGCTCTTCAAAATGGCTGTGATATCGATAAACCAAGAAACTTAGCAAAATCTGTGACAGTAGAATAATTAATGTGAAGCATACAAAGAGATAAGATAAAAAATCTTATCTCTTTTTTAAATTATACTTTATAAATGCATGTGTGTGCATATATAATCTTATTAGGTGATTAATATGAATGAAAATGAATTAAAGGAATGTGCTAGAGAAATAGAAGAAAGTATTGATTTTGAATTTTTTAAGACCTTTTTTGAGCCAGTACGTTGTGATATTATAAAATACTTAGCTATAAATGGATCAAAAAATATAAAAGATATTTCTGAAAATTTTACACAGGATCGTTCAGTTATTTCAAGACACTTAGACTTGATGCATAGATATAAAATTGTAAACAAAATAAAAGAAAATAGAAATGTTTTTTATGAATTAAATGATAAATATGTTCTTGAGAAATTTAAAATAACAGTAGAGAATTTAAAAAAATTAATTGAGCACTAAAACTAAAAAAAGGCAGCGATGCCTTTTTAATAACAAGTATATGTGCATGTATGCGCATATAAGAACTCATATAATCGCTTGAAAGTTGAATTCAACCTATAAATTAAAAATTAAAAAAGGAGTTTGAAAATGGTAACAATTATATTTGCACATCCGTGGCATGGTAGCTTTAATAAAGCTATATTGGATACAGTAACTAGTACTTTAGAAAAAGAAAAAAAGGAATATCAGCTTATTGACCTAAACAAAGATAATTTTAACCTTTATATTTCCGATTTGGTGGTATGATTTACCTGCTATACTTAAGGGTTTTATTGATAAGGTTATGCTAAAAAACTTTGCATACATAGAATCTAGCACAGGATTAAAAGGACAGTTAACAAATATTAAATCTACAAAGATTATAACAACGGGACAATCTCCTCGTTGGTATTTAAAATATTTTGCTGGAAACTTTATTAAAAAAACATTTATAAATGCTACATTAAAGGGTATTGGTTTAAAAAAAGTTAAATGGATTCATTGTGGGGATGTTTCTAGAGGAGCTCAAGCAAAGAGAGAGAAATTTTTATCTAATTTAAAAAATGAAATTTAATAGCTAATAATTATTAAAAATGTTATAATATATAAGAAAATAATTCTTAAACCTAGGAGGATATAGTAGCATTATGATTAAAATTGAAAATATAAGCTTTGAAAATAAGACAAAATTATATAACTATTTGAACATGAAGGTTACTGGACTTGTTTGTGAGAAAAATGATTGGTTAGCAAGCTTAGCAAATATTTCTGCAACAATATGGATGCTATTAAAGGATATTAATTGGGCAGGCTTTTATTTATATAAAAATGATGAACTTATATTAGGTCCATTTCAAGGTAAGCCTGCATGTACAAATATTGCATTGGGTAAAGGGGTATGTGGTACAGCTGCAATAAAGCTAGAAACACAGCTAGTGAAAAATGTACATGAGTTTGAGGGACATATAGCGTGTGATAGTGATTCTAAATCTGAGATAGTTATACCTATAGTACAGGATAATAGGCTGATTGGGGTTTTAGATATAGATAGTCCAATATACAATAGATTTGATGAAGAAGATAAGCAGGGACTAGAGAAGCTTGTCGATATCATCACTAAATATGTATTATTTCCTGGGAAATTTATTTAATAATAGGATATGATATAAAATAGCAATATTATCAAGCTATGCATATAATGAATTTAAATATTATAGAAGGAAGGTTTTAGCTTGAATAAAACTAATATTGCTATTCTAGGCGCAACTGGTATGGTTGGCCAAAGATTTGTTACACTTCTAGATAATCATCCTTTTTTTGAAGTTAAAATTCTAGCAGCTAGTCCATCATCTAAAGGGAAAAAATACTCTGATGCTGTAAGTGGTAGATGGAAAATGGGAACTGATATACCTGACTATGTTAAGGATATGATTGTTTATGATGTAAGTGATGTTGAACTAATTGCTCCAGAGGTAGATATGGTCCTTTGTGCAATTGATTTAGATAAAAAATCAATCATAGAAATTGAAGAAGCTTATGCAAAGCAAGAGCTGATTGTTGTTTCCAATAATTCTGCTAACAGATGGACAGAAGATGTTCCTATGCTTATTCCAGAAATAAATCTAGAGCATTTAAGGGTTATTGATAGACAAAGAAAAAGATTAAATACTAAAAGAGGATTTATTGTTACTAAACCAAATTGCTCTATACAAAGCTACATTCCTGCTCTTGAAGCACTAAAGGAATTTGAGCCTGAGCTCGTTTTAGTGAGTACTTATCAAGCAATATCTGGCAGCGGTAAGAAGCTTGATGAATGCATTGAAATTCAAGAAAATGTCATACCATTTATTGGTGGAGAGGAAGAAAAAAGCGAACAAGAGCCACTTAAAATCTGGGGTAAAATAGTTGAAGGACGTATAGAAAAGGCTTCTAAACCAATAATAAGTGCTCAGTGTCTAAGAGTTGGTGTAGAGGATGGTCATTTAGCTACAGTTGTAGTAAAGTTTAAAAACAAACCTACTAAAGAACAAATTTTAGAAAAATGGAATAACTATATTTCTCCAATAAAGGATTTAAATTTACCTATGTCACCGGAAAAATTTTTAATCTATATGGAGGAAGATAATAGACCACAGCCAAAGCTTGACAGAGATATAAATAAGGGTATGTCAGTAATTATTGGTAGATTAAGAGAGGATACAATTTTTGACTACAAATTTGTATGCTTATCTCATAATACGCTTAGAGGAGCTGCAGGAGGCTCGCTATTAGTTGCTGAAGCACTAAAAGCATTAAACTATGTATAAGTAAATATTTAAAGAAAAGATTATATTTTTATGAGTGAA
>JBPOHM010000055.1:0-8147 GCA_052035585.1 Bacillota bacterium | reverse complement strand
ATTAAGATGCAGGTTAATGAATACCTAAAATATTCTTTAAATACACTTTATAAACAAGCAATGGATACATATAAGAATTCATTAAAAAATGATTTTCCTTTCCACAGCTTCGAAGCATATATGGAGTATGTCATAACATACAATGCTAATGGTTTCTTAAGTCTATATGTTGACAAGTATGAATTTACCGGAGGAGCTCATGGAAGCACTATAAGGTCATCAAATACTTGGAATTTGTGCACTGGAGAAAATATTTATCTAAGTTATTTCTTCAATCCTTATACAGATTACACAAAATTTGTTAAGGATAAAATATTAACATTAGCTAGTGAAATAGCAAAGGGAAATCCTTTAATTTATTTTGAAAATTATAAATACTTAATTGTGAAGAATTTTAATCCACAAAGCTTTTATTTAACACCAGAAGGAATAACTATTTATTATCAACAATATGAAATAGCACCATACTCAACTGGCATTGTTGAATTTACTATTCCATATATAAAATCTTCTACCCTTCAATTTTGAAGGTTAGAAGATTTTTAAATAAAAAAATGAATCATTTCTGATTCATTCTTTTACTAAATAACTCTTTAAAATCAATTTCCATGACGAATATACTTGTAATCATTAATGCAGCGCCAATATAGGATTTAAACGTGAGCACCTCATTGGCAAAAATATAAGCAACGATTCCAGCAAACAAAGTCTCCAGAGAGAATATAACACAAACATGTGATGCAGTAGTGTATTGCTGTGCAATAGCCTGAACTATAAATGCTACTCCTGTACATAAAATTGCTAAAAATAAAACTGTGCTCCAAATTCTTGGCTCTGTTGGAAAATGAGGCTTTTCTACTATAAATGCCATAATTAGATTAAGCACTCCAGTAACACCTAATTGAAAAACACCTAGCTGAAATGGATCAACATCCTCGTGTGCTACAGCCTTCTCAGTCACTAATAAATCTATTGCATAAATAAATGCACAGCCAATAGAAAGAACATCTCCTAGTAAATTATCATAATTTAAAGAAAAATCATCCTTCAAGGTCAAAAGTGCAATACCCGCTGTACTCATAAGCATTACAAAAATTAGCTTTTTGCTTGGTAGCTTCTTATACACTATACTAGATAATATAGGTGTAAATATAACAGTTAAACCACATAAAAAGCTTGTATTAGATAGCGTTGTATATACAACTCCGTAAGTACCACCAATATAAACAAGAAATAACAGCACTCCAACTATTACACTATATTTTAGTGTATTCTTAGATACCTTTCTCAGCTTAGGAAATGCTATAATAGCTGCAACGAAAAATGCCATAAGAAATCTGTTTGCATTTAATGTAAATGTTCCCATATCTTCAAGGCTTACATCAACCAAGTAATATGAAACACCCCAACAAAGGGTAACAAGGAGCAGCATCAAATCAGCCTTTAATTGTTTTGTCATAAACTCCCCCAAAACTTAATATTTTTTATAAATCAATACTACTATTTACTTCGAGTATAATTACCTCAGAGCAATTTATCTTATTTTTAAATTCAATAGGATTAGCTTTAATTAATTCAAAGGTATTGTAATGCATTGGTATTACCTTTTTAGGCTTTATAAACTCAACAGCCTTCACCGCATCATTTATATCCATAGTGTAATTTCCACCTATAGGGATAAAGGCTAGGTCTAATTTTTCATCCTCTAGGAGCTTCATATCCATAGTTAATCCTGTATCACCAGCATGATATACCTTATTACCATCTATTTCAATGACAAAGCCACAAGGATTTCCACCATCTAGTGTCTGTCCACCATCTGATATACCAGAGCCATGAAGTGCACTTGTCATTTTAACAGTTCCAAATTCAAAGGAAGTTCTGCCACCTATGTGCATCGAATGTGTTTTTATACCAAACCTATTTAAATATGCAGAAATTTCATGGTTTGCTATAACAAGAGACTCATCTCTTTGTGCAATTGCAACTGTATCACCTAAGTGATCACCATGACCATGTGTTACGAAAATATGTGTTATTTTTCCTAAATCATTTAATCCTATCTTGCATAAAGGATTGCCTGTTATAAAAGGATCAATAATTCCTCTGAACTCGCCTTTTTCAATTAATACGGCCGAATGTCCTAAATAAGTTATTTTCATACTAAACCTCCTATTAAATTAATTTTTATCATTATATCAAAATTTTCGTAAAATTACAATGTATTAAATTGCCCCTAGCTTATACATTATGTATTCTTTTTTATTGAGAGGATTAATAACATTTCTTTTGCAAATCTTAGTTTCATCAAACGCTGTGTCCTTATAACCACTAAATCTTGTTATAAATATCCCCTTACCTTCTGTATAGGATGCAACCTTTATCTGATAGTCCTTTGAGCTCTCTAGTGGTATAAGACCAGTTATTATATAATCATCTCCAACTAAATTTGGATTGTCAAATTCAGCACCCATCATTTTTAAATCAAACAATGCTTTACTAATTGCAGTCTCTGGTATTCTTAATTCAAACTCACTAATAGGCTCTAAAAGCTTTGTTTTAGCATTATCTACAGCCTCCATCAATACCATAGGTGTTACATTTCTAAAATCTGCAGGTGTGCTATCTACGCTACTATATTCTGTGTGTACAAGCGTTATCTTTGTATCTGTGAGCTCCCAACCATATAGTCCATATTTACATGTACTATATACTGCTTCCTCCACCGCTCTTAAAAAGGTCTTCAGCAAGGATCCTGCATTAACATCAGATTCATATACAATTCCAGCTCCTCTTTCTAATGGTTCAACCTTAATTTGAACTGTTGCTGCATATATATTTGGTTTTTGGAACATATGCATGATAGCAGTTCCTTCTCCACATACTGTTTCTTTATATATAGTTTGAGTATTTGAGAACTTAACTATTAGTTTATATTGACTTTCTAACACAGAGCTTATTATTTCCTTTTGTACTTCTCCAAATAAATTGATATAAATATCTTTATTAGAATCATCAATTTCTAAATCTAAAAGTGGATCCTCATCACTTAGATTTAAAAGAGCCATATATAGCTTATGATTATCACTATCATCAGCTAAAGAAATCTTTGTTTTTAAAGTAGGTCTTGCAAGTGAAGCATATTTTAGCTTATCACTTCTTTTTCCAATTATACTTCCTATTTTCAAGCATGATATACCATGTATTATACCTATGTCTCCACTTGAGATCTTTTTACCCTCTAATGTTTTTCCATTTTCTAAGCAGCTTATCTTCTTGACCTTTTCTAATGTACCTTCTATATTAATTATGTCTCTTACATTTATTTCTCCAGAAAACAATCTTATAAATGCCTTTTTCTCATTAGAAGCTGTTCTTTCAATTTTAAATACTACCCCTGATATTTCATCATCAGTTTGTTTATCGCTATCATCATTTATAGGAAGATATTTTAAAATCTTATCAATTAATAGCTTAGTTCCTATATTTAAGCCTGCTGAACCCATGAATATAGGATAAATCATAGCTTTTCTAGCATATATTTTTATTTTTTTATTTAATAGCTCATTATCCACATATTCATTTTCTAAATAATCATATAATATTTCTTCATCTAACTCTGACATTACATCTAAAAGCTTGTTATAAAACACATCATCAAAGCCATCAATAATTTGAACTTCCTTGCTTTCTTCATTTATGCAGCTCTGCATCATAATAGCCTTATTGCTTAGCATTTTAATGATTTCTTTATAGACCCTATTTGGATTAGCTCCTATCCTATCAAGCTTGTTTATAAATATTATTGTAGGTATATTAAGCTTTTTTAGTGTGTCAAACAGTACCTTTGTCTGTGATTGAACTCCTTCAACAGCTGATATTATAAGCACAGCTCCATCAAGCACACTTAAAGAGCGCTCTACCTCTGATATAAAGTCTATGTGTCCTGGTGTATCTAAAATATTTATTTTTACATCATTGTGATTAAATGATATAGCTGAAGCCTTAATTGTTATACCTCTTGCCTTTTCCTGCTCCATTGTATCTGTTTGTGTATTACCATTATCTACTTTCCCTATTTTATCAATAACCCTTCCATGATAAAGCAGATTTTCTGTTACCGTTGTTTTACCTGCATCTACATGGGCAACTATTCCTAAATTAATTGTTTTTGTTGTACTCATTAAACCTCCTGTTAAAGTTCAACAATCTTTGTTGCAATATTTTCATTAAACATATAATCATGCTCAACAAATATTAATGTTGGCTTGTATTCTAATATTAGCTTTTCAATTTGCATTCTTGAAATAATATCAATATAGTTTAATGGCTCATCCCATATATATAAATTTGCACTTTGAGATAAGCTTTTTGCTATTAATACTTTCTTCTTCTGCCCAGCGCTAAGCTCAGACAAGTCCTTTTCTATAGAATTTGGATTGAAATCAAGCTTTGCAAGTAAAGCTCTAAATAAACTTTCATCTATTGCTTCCCTTTCAACAAATTCTCTAAAGCTCCCCTTTAAATGTGATGTATCCTGTGAAATATATGACATCGTTAAATGCTTGCCTATATTAACACTACCCTCATAGCTAATGTCCTCACCTAAAATTAGCTTAATAATACTTGATTTTCCAGAGCCGTTTTTACCTCTTAAGGCAACTCTATCACCTTCATTAACTGTAAAGCTTAGCTCTTTAAATAAGCTTCTATCTCCATAATAAATACATAAATTTTCAATATTTATATAATTATTCTTAATATAGGTCTGAGGAATAATTTTTAAATCATCTGCTCTTTCAATATTTTTAAGTAGCTTTTTCTTATCCTCAATTGCTTTTTCCCTACGACGCTCAATATTTTTAGCTTTTTTCATCAGTCTAGCAGCTTGAGCCCCTACAGCTCCTCTGTCATAAACATGCTCACCTATTTTACTTTTCTCCACTAAATCACTCCAGCCCTTTGAGCGTCTAAATGACTCCTCTAAAGCTTTGATTTCCTTGCTAAGCTTCTCATTTTGCTCTATTTCATAGTTATCCTGTAACTCTTTATTATAATTCCAGCTTGTAAAATTACCCTTTTGAATTTCTATATCATTTTTATTTATAGAAATAATATGATCTACAATTTTATCTACAAAATGTCTATCATGAGACACTAGAATAAATCCCTTTTTAGAACTTAAATATCTTGCAACACTTTCTCTTCCTTCAATATCCAAGTGATTTGTAGGCTCATCAATGAGTAGAAAATTATTCTTTTTAAGAAATAATGCCGCTAGCATTAGCTTTGTTCTTTCACCATTACTTAGTGTATTAAAGCTTCTTTCTAGCACATCTATCTCTACATCAAGCTTTCTAATTTCCTTTTCAATAAGCTCATCAATTATATATCCATCATTGCTCATATATAAATCTAAGATTCTACCATATTCATACATAGATTCCTCAGTATTTTCTTTAATGCAATGATTCATCCTCTCTTCCCATTCTGAAAATGGTGCAATAATATTTTTAATTACATATAAGGTATTTTCTAAATTGTTTTCTCTAATTTCAAAAGGAAAGTAATCAAAGCTAACTGAGCTTGTTATTGTTCCACTGTATTTGTATTTACCCTGCAATAAATTTAAAAATGTTGTCTTCCCCCTTCCGTTTCTACCTATAAATCCAAGCTTCCAATCAGTATCTATCTCAAAGGATACATTTTCAAATATATTTTCATAGTTTGTATCATAGCTAAATGTTAAATTACTTACTTTTATTTGTGACATACTAAAACCTCCAATGCTTATTACTGTAACAAATTCTAAAAATAAAAAATCCCTAAATCAAGAATAATCACAGCAATACTAAGTAATGCTTATAATCTCTCATTTAGGGATTTTGATAATATATAAATTGTTTCAAGGCATCAAAAAAGATTGCATATTCTTTTCTTACAAAAAGACATTTTACAATCTCATATTTATATCTATATAATATTTAATAGTGCTGAGATTATTCTTTTTAAGTATGATCAATCATAAACAAGCTGTTTTTTTGCATAGCAAACACAGTTAAATTTTTTCATCATACTTCTAACTATTCAATTTTGTTAGTTTAAAAAGAATTTTTTCTCATTTCTATTAATCTCCTTTATTTAAAGGGTAGCTTATACTTATAGTATAATATGTTGTTATTTTTTAGTCAATAATTTTTTTCAAAAATAAATCTCCACTATGCTAAAAATTGCTTAGCAGAGATTTACTTGATATTGTTGTAAGCATCTAAATTTATTCAGATTCGTCCATAATTTGTATACCCATTGTCATTTCTTTTATAAGTAATGAAATATGAACAGTGATATTTTTATCATTACTACCAGAGTAAGTAATTAAGTCCTCTGCATTATATTCACTAGCATTTACAGGGAATTTATCCTTAACTTTTTCAAGATATTTAAGAAAATCATCTTTTTTAACATCCTTTAAGGATATTATTGCTCCCTTATTATCTGAATATGATCCCTCGATAGTTCCTTTTTCAAATTTAGGGATTTTTTTAATTAAATCTGATTCTGGCCATTTATCACTTCCATATGTTACAATTTGACCATCATCACCTTTAATCTTTACCTCATTACCATCGATATCCACTTTATTTCCAAGTGCACTTTCAACTATTTTCTCACCTATCTTCTCACCTATCTTTTGTTTAATATTACAAGCAACAAGAGACATCAACATAAGTAATAAGCAAACTAGTAAAAATAATCTTTTAAATATTTTTTTCATCAATATCACCCTTATATAAAATATTTAGGTTTGTTAAGGCAACCTATAAGCCTTTAAATAAGTTTAATTTATATCAATATTATATCAATCTATTTTCATTATGTAATCATCTCTAGAGTGATTTTTGACTATAAAAAGGGTGATTTTGGGGTGATTTTTATATAAATAGGTGTTAGCTTATTAGCATGTTCAGCTTTAACAGCATAAAAAAACACATAGATAATTACTATCTATGTGCATTATTTATAATAAAAAATATATATTATATGTATTATACTAAATGTTTGTGTCCTACTAATTTATCTATAACTGAAACCAATTTACTAATTTCTGGTTTTGATATTTGTTCATCTGCACCAAGCTGTTTACCCTTAATTTTCATTTCTTCATTAATCAACGATGAAAAAATTACAATAGGAATTGATCTTAGCTTTATATCATCTCTTATAAGCTTAACAAGTCTATGTCCATCCATTTGAGGCATCTCAATATCTGTTATAATACATGATACATTTGATTCAACCTCGTCATGAGCCTTCAGTTCATTTAAATAATCCCAAGCTTCTTTACCGTTATTTGTTCTAGTTATATTAGTATAGCCGGCCTTTCTTAAGGATTCTGTTATAAGTCTTGTTAATAGCATTGAATCCTCAGCTATTAATATAGGATAATGATCACGGCTACTTCTCTCACCTAAGTTATCTAAATCACTGACTTTAATTCCACTTTCTGGGTTTATGTCAGATATTATCTTCTCAAAATCAAGAATAGTTACAAGTCTCTTATCAAATTCAGCAATACCTGTAGCAACTCCTTCTGTTCCACCATATATAGTTTTGTCTGGCTTAGAAATTGATTCCAAAGAAATCTTCATTATACCAATAACTGTATTAACATGAAATGCTACTCTCATCATATTAAAATCAGCAATAATAACAATATCCTTCTCAAAATTTTCAGATTCTGGTAATCCTAAATATTTTGGTAGATTTACAACTGTCATTAACTCATCTCTTGGTTTAAATACTCCCTCTATAGCAGGGTGTGACATTTGCATTGGAGTTACAGGACTGTAAGTAATAATTTCTTTTACTTTAGCTACATTAATTCCAAAATGATGACCAGCAATAGTAAATTCCATGATTCCCATTTCATTAGTTCCGGATTCTAGCAATATGTCGGTTCTTAGTTCTTCCATAGTAAAACACATTCCTTTCTATCTTTTTATATGATAAAAGCTTTTATGTAAAATTTAAAATTTTATTTTATTTCTTCTTTAAATGACATTTTACCATTATATTTAACAAAATACAAGAATTTTTAAAACAATATAAATAAATAAAAATTGCAACATTAATTGTCCGCTTTTTTA
>JBPOHM010000323.1:0-1546 GCA_052035585.1 Bacillota bacterium | reverse complement strand
ATATTACAAGATTTCCCTGAAGTAGACATAGATAATAATTATAAATACTTTGGTAATTGTATTGTCTATGATGCTAGATTTAAGAAAATAATTTTTACAAAAAGAGATGCTCAATTAAAAGAAGAGTGGAGGGGTTTTGTAGAATATCAAGGGGATTTGTTTTATGATAAAGTGAATAATAAACATATTCTACCAACAGATGAAACTTATTTCTGTAATAAATCCTTTACAATTTCTTACTCTCCATTATATAAAGACTCTATTTCTTTCCATTCATTTACACCAAACTACTATTCACCAAACCAGAATTACTTCTCTTCAGGAATAAACTATTCTACAACACAAGATGATAGTGAAAATGGTTTATGGAATCATAATTTAACTAATAAGTCTTTCCAAGTTTACTATGGAAAATTATACCCTTACATTCAAGAATATTCGATAGCTTCAAAAGCTCAAAACAAAGTGTTAAACAATGTAGAGAGTATTACAGAGTTTAGAAGATTTCAAGATAACCTGTCTTCTGCTATGGTATTAGGTAAATTCTTTAATAAAGCTTTAATTTACAATCAAAATCAAACTACAGGACTTTTAGAATTAGTTAATAAAGATAAGAATAACCTATTTCAGGTTACACAATACCCTAAACAGAAACCTAATTCAAGAGAAATACTAACAGAAAACATTGAAAATATTTATAGATTTAATGATTTTTATAATGTAGCTATACATCAGAATGGACAACCAATTATGATATACCCTTGTAGTCAACCTTATTCAGAATTAAACCCTGAAGCAATTTCTTACAAAGCACAATATTTAAAAGACTTAATGCGTTCAGATTATTTCCAAATTAGGTTAATAAATGATAAATACTCAAATTATCAAATTTTAAGCAGATACAATTTTTCACAAACAACAAACTCACTTTCATAAAAAATTGAATTAAAATTTAAACAAAAACCTACTTATAAAGTAGAAAAAGAAGCAAAAAAAGAAGATACCCAGGAATCTCTTTGCATGGAAGTAGCAGAATGTGTTACAGAACTAATGAATGCTGCAACAAGTTTTCATAAGCTACATTTAAAAGTAACAGGACAAGGTTCATTTGCATCACATTCTGCTCTCAAAATTTATGAAGATTTTCATGATTTTTCAGACCAATTAAGTGAGGAATTTCAAGGAGCTTATGGGGAAATACTAACTTATAAAGAAGTATTACCTAGAACATTAAATACTAAACAAGATGGTATTATTTACTTACAAGATTTAAAAACTATGATTACAGAATTGCAAGGTAAACTACCATACTCTGAAATTATTAATGATTTGGATCTTTGCAAGTCTAAAATTAACGGAGCATTATACAAACTTAAATTCTTATCTTAATAATGAAACTATTACTTTTCTCCCTTTTATTACCAACACAATTAACACTAATCTGTCAACCAGGCTATCTTAAATGTAAAGATAAAACTTATGTTTTAGAATGTAAAGATAATCAAGGTGAAGATTGTGTATATCATGTAGATTTACCTAATGGTAT
>JBPOHM010000267.1:0-3047 GCA_052035585.1 Bacillota bacterium | reverse complement strand
ACCATAAACAGGCAAATCCCAATAAAAACTAAAATCATGATTAATAATGTACATATGAGAAACTCTTGTGATTTCTGGATATCCCCCCATATTTAAACTTCCCTGATATGCACCTTTTGAATTTTTATATATGTTAAGTTTTTCCTTTGCATCTCTATACACAACCGAAATGTTGCTTAGTCTTACATTCTCTACATAATTTATTTTTGATCCTTTTTTATATCCTGTTATTGCACTAGGCATATCACATCCAGTTGCAGTAATATCCGAAATTGTAATGTTTTTCAATTCGCCTTCGCCATGTCTATATCCAAGCCAAATTAAAAGTGGCGAAGTAATATGCTCCATAATAATATTTTGTATCGTAATATCACTAACTGTGGAGCCATCCACACTTTCAATGGCAATCCCTGCATATCCACCTGCTATACCAGGCATGAAGAAAAAGCAGTTTCTTACTATAACATTTGAAATAGTATTATACGTAGCTGTTCCAATCTTGAAACAATTAGCAAGAGACATTATCTCGCAGTCTTCTACAATCATTCCATCAAGGGGAGGAATATTTTCATCATCTGCTTTAATACAAATAGCATCATCTCCTGTTGCGATAAAACAATGTCTGATATGAATGTTTGATCCACCCTCAATATCAAACCCATCAGTGTTTGCAACACGCACATTATTATTGATTACAACATCTTCGATTAGTAAATTATCAACACCTTCTAGTCTTGCAGTCCAGCTACCAGCTTCATATAGTTCAAGATTTTTAATGGTCACATTTTCACAGTTTTTAATACCGATTAACATAGCTCTTTTAAACTCTGAATCTTTACCCATCATTATTCTTTTTCTGTGCTCAGTTACATATCGTTTCAAATTAAAGGTATCCAAAGGTAAAAATAAAGACTCCTCTTTTGCTTTGTTTACATAACTAGCACCATTCCCTGCAATTCGTCCCGGACCTTCTATTATTACGTTTTCTGAGTCTATAGCAGAAATAAATCCAAATTCATCTAGCCTGTCTTCTGCATTTAATAATCTATTTTCATCATATGTAATACACTCGAGAGTTGCATCTTTTTCTATTCGTAAGGTTACATTACTTTTTAGTCTTAACTTGCTTGTCTTATATACTCCACCTTCTACGAAAACTACTCCACCGCCATTTTCAAACGCAACATTGATTGCATTTTGAATAGATATAGCATTATCTTTAAATGATTTACCAACATATGCTCCATAATCTCTAATGTCATATGCCGTCCATTCAATAGCTTCAGCATCATGTAGATATTTCTCAAAAGGGATGTTAGCTAAAAACAGCCCATCTTTATCCATTTTATATTTAGCTTCAATTGAAGAACCTTGGCTACTGCTAATTGGCAAATAAAAGTCTAAAAGAACAATCACTAAACTAAGTAGCATAATAACTGGAATCAATATTCCAATAAATATTTGTAACCTTCCTTTCCTTGATCTACCCATTTATACTCCGAAAAATAGGCAAGTTACTGCCTATTTTTTTCTTACTTCTAATGTTGTTCTCTAAAATAATTTCTATGCCTATTATTCCTCGTTTTCCACAGATACATCTTCTTCAACTACTTCTAAATTTTCTACGACAACTTCTTCGGATGAATCAGCATTTGCATGGCGTCTTTCATTTAGTTCGTTTACTATCTTTTTATGAAGATCATCATCTAAAGCGTACTTCCAAGTAGGAATTATAGAAAGAAGACACCCTATTGCAGGAGGTATTGATACTATGAAAAATAGTATCATCATAAAGTTATCATACTGTGCCATCTCGCGAGGAAGTAAGTCATTCGGCCCCATATTTGCGATGTATTCATTTAAATCTGCAATTGCAGCATCTGAAAACCCCACTGCTGCATATGCAATTGAAGCTAGTATCGTAGCAATTCCAGTTGTGAGTTTTGCAAGGAATGTTTGACCTGCAAAAAATATTCCGTCAGGCCTATTCCCATTTTTATGTTCCTCATAATCTATACAATCAGCTATCATTGATGACTGAAGCACAGTAACTAACCCACTGAAAAAACCATTAACTGCAAAAAGCAAGGTAAAGAAAACTATTAGTGGTATTGAAGTTGCTAGCATTCCTCTAGGAGTTAACATATATGTCACAAAAATAGCAACAAATGGAAGCGCGCTGGCTAAATTAGATACGTTATATATGCTTTTTTTCTTAAACTTTTTCATTAAAGCAGGAGCCACGCCCATTCCGACAAAATTACCTGCAAACATTCCACCACCAAGAACAATCATATACACAAGTGACATAACGGGATCTTTGGTTGCAAAATAGTAATTAATTAAAGGCATAGCTGCAAGAGCAATAAGCATTTTGGGACTTCCTAAAATACCTGATAACATTATTTGCATAAAGGGCTTATTGTTTTTCATTGTAATGAAGTTTTCTTTTAGTGAAGGTTTCTTTTCAGTAGAAGCCACCCTTTCTTTTACCTTGAATCCACCTAGTTGAAACAATATGGTTCCAATAACTGCAAACAGTAATGCCCCTAAGAAAAAGCCCCATCTTTCTCCATTAGCTGCAGAAATTCCAAGCGATGCTGTAAGTTTTTCACCAAACGCTAGTGATAATGGGATTATTGCAAGTAGTGTTATCCCACCCCCTATTCCACCGGCAATTCTAGCAAGTGACAATAATTTATTTCTATCGTGAGTATCTTCTGTCATTAAAGCAGTGATGCCCCAAAGTGGGATATCGCCGACTGTATACGCCATAGTCCAAATTAAATATGTAAGGGACGCCCATGCAACAATCAAAACATTCATCCCTATGGAATCCCCAAAAAAGCCAAAGTTTGTAAAACATAAAATTGTTATTATCATTATTGGCACGGGTGTATAGATGAGATATGGTCTACATTTTCCCCATTTACTTCTAGTCTTATCTACTATTGTCCCCATCATGAAGTCATTAATTGCGTCCCATACCCTAGTAACTGACATTATTATGCCTACTATGAGAGCTGGTATTAATATGACAAACTGAA
>JBPOHM010000359.1:0-3223 GCA_052035585.1 Bacillota bacterium | reverse complement strand
AAATAAAAGGTGGAGAGACATTCGCAATACTTGGAGGAACAGGCTCAGGTAAAACAACTATTATGCATCTTTTAAATAGACTTTATGATTTAGAAGATGGAAATGGTGAGATAACAATAGGTGGAATAAACATTAAGGATATTAGATTAAGCCACCTAAGAAAAAATATAGGTATGGTACTTCAAGAGCCGTTCCTATACTCAAAAACAATAAAAGAAAATATGGCTATAACAAAAGAAGATATAGTAATGAGCGAGGTTGAATATGCTGCGAGAACAGCCTGTGTTCATGAAGCTATTGAAGGCTTTGTAAAAGGATATGAAACACTTGTTGGAGAAAGAGGTGTGACATTATCTGGAGGACAAAAGCAACGTGTTGCAATAGCTAGAATGCTTATGCAAAATGCACCTATAATGGTGTTTGATGACTCGCTTTCAGCAGTGGACTCTGAAACAGATGCTAAAATTAGAGCCGCACTAAAAGCTAACAGAAAAGCTGCGACAACCATTCTAATATCACATAGAATAACAACTCTTATGCAGGCTGACAACATTATGGTTTTAGATAAGGGTAAGATAGTTGATATGGGAACTCATGAAGAATTGATACAAAGAGAGGGCATATACAAGGATATCTATGACGTTCAAATGAATATGTCTGACTTGGAAGGAGATGAATAATATGTCTTTTTATGAAGAACAGGATGATTTAAAACAATCTTTTAATATAAAAACATGGATGAAGCTGAAGCCATTTTTATCTAGATTTAAGACAATACTTACCTTTGCGATAATTGTTCAGGTATTTATGGCACTAACAGATGTAGCTATGCCATTATTTCAACGCTATGTAGTGGATGAAATTATAACTAAGGGTAAAATGAATGAGCTGCCAGCATTTGGACTATTGTACTTTGCAGTAATAGCAACTCAGGCAATATTGGTATATATATTTACAAGACTTTCAATGTATGTTGATACAAGATTGACCTATGATATGAGAGAAGCAGTATTTACAAAGCTTCAACAGCTTTCATTGTCTTACTACAACACAACACCAGTAGGATATATGATGTCAAGAGTTTTAAGCGATACAGAGAGAATTGGAGAGACCTTTGGATGGGGTTTGGTAGATATGCTATGGTCATTTATGTATATAATTGGTGCCTTTATATCAATGTTTATACTTAACTGGAAGTTAGCATTACTAGTAGCTTTGATAATACCCGCTATGGCAATATTAACCTTATACTTTGAGGGTAAGCTTCTTGATGCAAACCGTATAATAAGAAAAACTAATGCAACAATGACAAGTGAGCTTAACGAATGTATAACGGGTGCTAAAACAAGTAAAACCTTAGTAATTGAAGATAAAAATTTCAAAGGATTTTCTAAGACTACTAAAAAATTATTTGGAGCAAATATTCGTATGGCAAGATTAAATGCTATATTTGTACCACTTATAATATTTTCAGGTTCTCTAGCTACTGCAATAGTTTTAGCAAGAGGAGGAAAAGAAACTATAAATGGTGTACTAAAAATTGGAGAGTTAAGTGCCTTTATAGCATATGCAATGGGTATATTTGATCCTGTACAACAAGTAGCGAGCTTATTTGCAGAATTTATCTCACTACAAGCAAACATTGAGCGTGTTACAGGTATAGTTGAAAAGGAGCTATTAATAAAGGATAGTGATGAGATTATTGCTAAATATGGTGATAACTTTAACCCAAAGAGAGAAAATTGGGAACCTATCAAGGGTGATATAGAATTTAGAAACGTAAGCTTTACTTATCCAGATGGAGATGAAGAGATATTAAAGGATTTCTCACTTAAAATACCAGCAGGTACCAATGTAGCAATAGTTGGTGAAACAGGAGCTGGAAAGAGTACTTTAGTAAATCTAGCATGTAGATTCTATGAGCCAACAAGTGGTCAAATACTTATAGATGGTGTTGACTACAGAGAAAGAAGTCAATTGTGGTTACATTCAAACATAGGATATGTATTGCAAAGTCCACATCTATTCTCAGGAACAATAAAAGAGAATATTAGATATGGAAAGCTAGATGCAACAGATGAAGAAATTGAAAGAGCAGCAAAGGCTGTATCGGCTGACACAGTAGTTGCTAAGCTTGATAAGGGATACGAAAGCGATGTAGGAGAAAATGGTGATAGACTTTCAACAGGTGAAAAACAGCTTATATCATTTGCAAGAGCAATAATTGCAGATCCAAGAATTTTCGTGCTTGATGAAGCGACATCATCAATAGATACTCATACAGAGCAATTAATACAGGATGCAATAAATCATATATTGCATGGAAGAACCTCATTTATAATCGCACACAGACTTTCAACTATAAGAAAGGCAGATATTATTCTTGTAGTTAAGGATGGAAAAATTATAGAAAGAGGAACACATAAAGAGTTATTAAAGAAAAAAGGTTACTATTATGACCTTTATACTAAACAATTTGAAGAAGAAAAAACACAAGAAAGATTGGGATAAAAGTGAAGTTTACTTCACTCATTATGTCCCAGTCTACGATATTAATTAATTTTGGAGGGATATAATGAAAAATATATTTAAAAAATCAGATAGATTAGATATGAAAATATATGACTTAAAGCAGGTAGAATCTTACTTAGATAAAATAGAAAATATAAAAAGAGACTACCAAGCATCAAATATGTCATTAAACTATTTCATGATAAAATAATTGGAATTTAAAGAAAAGATATTGACATCTTGATAATCAATTTGCCAGACGATGTCTGGTAAATTGAGGTCAATATTAAGCAAAGTATTTATTAATATAACGAAGAATTTCTTATAATATATATTAAATAACATACTAAACTCATGGAGGATTAATGTTAGATAACAAAGGCTTTGATTTATGGGCAGAGGGATATGATAAAAGCGTTAATTTGAGTGATGAAGATAACGATTACCCTTTTGCTGGATATAAAGATGTGTTAAATACAATATATAATTATATTAGAAAAAAGAATATAGCTACAATATTAGATATAGGCTTTGGTACAGGTGTTCTAACAAAAAAGCTTTATGATGATGGCTATGATATTTGTGGAATTGATTTCTCTGAGAAAATGATAGAAATATCAAGAGAAAAAATGCCTTATGCTAAGCTATTGCAATATGATTTTTCTAAAGGTATTCCAGAAGAGCTAGAAGATCAGGAATTTGATTTTATAAT
>JBPOHM010000246.1:0-2163 GCA_052035585.1 Bacillota bacterium | reverse complement strand
ATAAAATCATCAATGCACTAGCATAAAAACGCTCTACATTATTAAGAACAAAAACATAAGAAAAACTACTATTAGAAACACATCCACCAACACCGAACATAAAAACTATACTACAAGCTAAAGAAATATAATTACTTGGTAGGAATATCCATGGAATAAATCCTATCATAGTTATTATAGCAGAAAGCTTTGATATTGCTGATATATTTGTTTCATTTGCAAAAACAAAAATTATAATTGCACCAAAAGCAAATGAAATAAAAGTTAAGGTAGTGTAGGATAATCCAAAAATACTAATTCCATCGCCAATAAAAAAATTCTGCACATTAATAAAAACCATAGCTAGAGGAAATGCAAAAAAATACTGTAAATACTCTGTTCTTATATTAGCTATACTAAGTATTTCTTTTGTATTAATTAGTTTAAAAATGGATGATAATAAATTTGATATATATCCTTTTTTCCTCTTATTTAATTCATTCATAGCAAACCCCTAACCTACACTATTGTTTTTAAAGGTTTTGATGTATCATAACCTAATTCATAATAATTATTGTTATTAAATTCAAAACTTTTAATAACATCTAGTCCAAGCTTTTTTGTATGAGCATAGTAAGACCTTTTATTAATATGATTAATAAAAGTTATTAAAATAGGATATCTTTCTTTCATCTGTTTTCTAGAGAAGTCAAATATTTTACTAAGCACTTCAGTTCCCCTGTATTCCTTTAGAATACATATAGGGCCATACTGATATGAGTTCTCAACAGATAACTTTTGTCCCATATATTCAGTATTATGCAGATCATTTATCATATACTGAAACAGTGGCCATTTAGACCAATATTCCCATGATGCTGCCATGATATAAGCGATTATTTTATTATCATCACATGCAACTACTATACCTTGTTCCTTTTCTATAAGTTCCTTAAACTGCTCTCGAGTAAATAAAGTGGTAACAAAACCGTCTAATTTGTCTTCATCACTAATAGTAGCAATATGGTATTTTCTTTGCAATTCTTCTAAAGCTTGTATATCTTCAATAGTGGCATTTCTATAAATCATTATAGCCTCCAAATGTTAATTATTATAATTTACTAGATATTTATTATTGTATCACTAAAATATATTTTAAGATTTTAATTGCAATAATAATTTTATCCTTCTACTTTTGATTCTTTATTTATATGTTGTTTATCAAACTCTTCACTTGGTACAGGTTTACCATAAATATAGCCTTGAATTTCATCACACTCTAGATTTTTAAGTATATTTAGCTGATTTATATCTTCCACACCTTCAGCTATTGTAACAAGCTTCAAGCCCTTCGCCATCATAATTATAGCTTTTACGATAAGCATAGAGTTTTCATCAAGATCAATATTATCAATTAATTCCTTTGCTATTTTTAAACGAGATATTTTAAATTTTTTTATATAACTAAGTGATGAATAACCTGTCCCAAAATCATCAATTGATGTTTTAACACCAACTTTATCTAACATATCAAATATTTGTACTATAGAAATGCTAGAATTCATAGCACAGCTTTCAGTTATCTCCAAATCAATCCAGCTAGGTTTTATATCATATTCTTGTATTTTTTTTCTAACGTTTTCTACAAAATCTTCATTTTCAATCTGCATAGGAGAGATGTTAATACTCATTTTTAATTCAAGAGAGTTTTCAGTATTCCATTTCTTAATTTGCATAAATGCTCTATCAATAACCCACTCACCTATGTCAATTATCATACCCATTTCTTCAGCTATAGGAATAAACTCTGAAGGAGGAATAAAACCTTTTTTTGGATGATTCCACCTAATTAAAGCTTCCATTCCGATTAACGAGTTGTCTTGTACATTGTACTGTGGTTGAAAATACAATAAAAATTCATTATTATAATTTATATTTTGTAAGTAAAATTCAATTTCCTGTTTCTTATTAATTTTCTCTGTTAAGCTTATATCAAAAAACATATAATCATTCTTATGAGCGCTTGTTTTTACTTCATACATTGCAATATCAGCATATCTCATCAAAGTATCTATATCTTTAGAATCCTGTGGATATAATGCAATACCAATGCTAGAAGTAATAACAAAACTATAAGGCGGAATAGATATAGGTTTTTGTAATATATCCAATATTTTATTTGCT
>JBPOHM010000037.1:0-3053 GCA_052035585.1 Bacillota bacterium | reverse complement strand
CAAGGTCTAAATATTTATGAGTTAAGGCATGGAGACGATGATTCAATACCAGTTACAA
The DNA here is from genome assembly GCA_052035585.1 of Bacillota bacterium. Taxonomy (GTDB): domain Bacteria; phylum Bacillota; class Clostridia; order Tissierellales; family Sedimentibacteraceae; genus UBA1535. The sequence goes on along the minus strand of JBPOHM010000037.1, from coordinate 2,995 downwards.
TAGAACCGTCTGTAAAAGTTAATTTTTATGGTACCCTCATCACAAAAGATGAAGTGAAGTTTGAAAACTCAATTGATTGTTATGTTGAAATAACAGATTGGGATGGTGGAGTAGTATGTTATTAAGTATAAGTGAAAGAATTTCATATACTCCACAAACTCCCGAATGGGCAAGACGAAGTAATAGAATTTTACTTCGAGACACATCTGGTTGGTGTATTGGTCAAATCCACAATGAATACCAATTAAAAGAAGTTCTTGATTTTTTAGGATACTAAACGGGAATCCTCGGTAATTCAATTGCCGAGATGAAAGTGCTAATAGTCTCTAAGCAATTTGACTTGTTTTATTATATGTTGTATACTATATGTATGAAAAATAATCTTATTAAATCAAGGACTTGTGTATATAATATTAATTACCATATGGTATGGTCAGTTAAATATAGAAAAAAAGTTTTAACAACTAAAATTGAAGATAGGCTTAAACAATTAGCCTTGGAAATTTCTAAAGAAAAAGGATTTACTCTTCATTTATTAGAGGTTGGAGAAAGCGACCACATACATCTCTTTATATCAGCACCACCGAAATATTCTATATCTTATATAGCAAAAATGCTTAAAGGTATTATTGGAAGAAAATTACTTTACGAGTTTCCAGAAATTAAACATTCTTTATGGAAAGGAGAGCTTTGGAATCCGTCTTATTATGTAGAGACTATTGGTTCCGTATCTGAAGAAAACATTAAAAAATATATTAAAAATCAAAATCAATCAAAATAACGAAAGGAGGTAAACTATGCTTTTATCAATAAAACAAATTATAAAGCCTAATGAAAAGGAAAAAATTATATTAGGAAATTTATCTTATTCAGCTTACAAATTATGGAATGTAGCTAATTATGAAAAGAAAAATTATAAAGCATTAGGGCTTACCTCTTTTCCTAATTGGTATGAACAAAAGAAACATTTTAAAAATAACTTTTGGTATAAAAATTTACCTTCACAAACTGCTCAAGAAGTATTAAATACTCTTCAACAAGCTTGGAAAAGTTATTTTAAATTAATTAAAACTAAGGGTATAATAAATCCTCAAACTCCAAGATTTAAAAAATCTTTAATTGGTTTTTCTTATCTTAATAATGGTTTTTTACAATTAGAAGATGGTAGTATTAGATTTTCCATCCCTAAACAATTAAAGGTGTATTTAAAAGAAAAACATAATATTAATGATGCCTACTTTTTCTTGAAAACTAAAAGGTTTTCAAACATCAATAATATTAAACAAATAAAATTTATACCACTTAAAGATGGAAAATATGAAGTAATTCTAATTTATGAAATTAAAGATGTAGAAAAACTAATTAATAATGGTAATTTCTTATCAATTGATATTGGAGTTAAAAATCTATTAACTTGTTATGATAATGAAGGTAAATCCTTTATTATTAGTGGAAATAGATATTTAAATACCTGTTATTATTATAATAAGAAAATTGCCTATTACCAAGCTATATCTGATAACCAACAAGTATCTAAAGGTATTATATATCCAAAGAAATCTAAAAAGGTTTTGTCTTTATATAAAAAGAGAAATAATATTATTGACGATATTATTCATAAATCAACTCGTTATATAGCTGATTATTGTAAAATGAATAATATTAATACTGTTATTATTGGAGACATAACTAATATTAGGGATGATAATTCTCTTGGTAAAAAGACAAATCAAGTTTTTCATGCATTGCCTTTTAAAAAGATATATGATAAATTAAAATATAAACTTGATTTATGTGGTATTAATTTAATAAAACAAAAAGAAAACTTCAGTAGTCAATGTAGCCCTGATAGCAAAGAAGTATCTAAAAAGTATGCTAAAAAGAATAATCGTAAATATAGAGGCTTATATATAAACAAAAACACAATCTACAATGCAGATTGTGTTGGGGCTTATAATATATTAAGGTTATATAAACAAACATCTAATGAGGATATTTATTGTCCATTAAAAGGGTTAAGTAATCCTTATAAAGTATCTGCGTAACCTATGGTAGCAGTATTGGGTATAGAACTACCCATATAAGTAGTAAGACTTAATTAAGTCTTACGATTATAGAAGCTCGGTTATTCAATTGCCGAGTTGTTCACAAAGATGTATCTCTCTGGCACAGATTCAGAACAGGATAGATGGTTAAATGAAAATAAAATGAAAGATTCAAGAATAGATGATTTTTCAAAATGGATAAAAGAAAATGGGAGACCATTGGCAATATTAGAATTCGGTGCTATAAAATACGATATACACGGGATGTCAGTAATTTTAGATGATGATTGTATGTCAGAAGAGGTAAAAGATAGTTATAAGTATTTAATATTAAGACCAGATTGTAAGCTGTATTCTAAGTGGGATACAAAAGCAAGTTTAATATTTTAACAAAAACAGGTAGAATTCTCCCACTTCTTTAAGTGGGAGATGAATACCGTCTTTATAATATAATATAACGAAAGGAGGCAGTTTAGTAACTTATAAAAATATGTTAGGCGTAGCCTAATGTATCACCAGTACCGTAGGGACTACGGGATATTAAGCTTGTGGAGAGAGTATAAGACTTGTTATAAATAAGCAGTTCTCTAAGAAGCAAGAAGCTCCCACTTCTATAAGTGTGGGTAGTTCACAAAAATATTATGATTTATTTAACAAATAGAAAATTTTATATATAATTAATAGTACAACACTTTATTAAATTATCACATTCAATAAGTTAATGTTGGAAAACTCTGATTTTTAGAGGATTTCATCTCATTTATTGGATGTGATTATTTTTTTACAACCTTAAATTTGACTATTAGTCAAAATTGTGTTATAATTAATTATAAAACATATATAAAGGAGAAATATATATAATTCCTAAATTAAAAGAAGTTGCTATTAAATTATTAGATGAAAATATTGAATTCTATAATAGGGTAATTTCTTTTAAGATTTGTTAATAA
>JBPOHM010000235.1:0-2980 GCA_052035585.1 Bacillota bacterium | reverse complement strand
CGCTTTCGCGGGAATGACAAAAAAGAATGGAATGACAGATGCTGTGGATTCCCGCGTTCGCGGGACTGACAAAAAGAAACATAGTGTCGGAAGGGGCCGAGATGACATTCACTATTATGTCTGTAATGCGGGATTTACAGACATTAGATATATAGAAAAATCAAGCTATTGTATTATAATATCTTTGGAGGTTTTTATGTTAACAGAATATATTGATGAAGCATTAAAAAGAGCCAAGTATGAGATAATAGAAGATGAAGAACCATATTATGGAGAAATAGAAGAGCTTCCTGGTGTTTGGGCAACAGGAAAAACTCTTGAGGAATGTAGAAACAATTTAAAAGAAGTTATAGAAGGATGGATATTGGTAAGCACGAAGAAGGGATTGAAGATTCCAAAACTTGGAAGCATTGAAATAAATAAAGTGGAAGAAGTTTCAGTTTAAATGTCAGAACTGAAACCTATATCGCATAAGAAGTTTATTATGAAGTTAAAGAAGTTTGGTTTTACTGGTCCTTATGAAGGAGGAAAACATTTATATATGCTAAAGAGTGATATTAGGTTAACAATTCCAAATCCACATAAAAGAAAAGATATAGGAATTGATTTGCTATCAAAAATACTTTAACAAGCTAAAATATCCAGAGAGGATTGGAGTTCTTTAGAATAAGTTACTAATATTACTTTAGAGATTTTTCCTATTATACGCTTATATAATGCATAGGCTTGCAATGACAAAGTTACTTTTATGTCTTTTATGGGATTTACAGACATAATTGCGTAATTAAGTTTAATCAAGCATTCAGGAGCATTTTGAGGTATAAGAAAGTTTTTTTATTTGGACTTTCTTTCATTTATCAGATATGATTTTACAATTGCTTTTTTATGTTAATCTATACAGCTTTATTGGATAGCTTCTAATTTTATGAAGATGGATAGATTCTTTGACCAGTCTTTCTCACATCTTCAAGGAAACCACTAACCTCACTGGATTCTTCAAGCAATATTGGTTCGATTCTGTCATCAAGATCAATTCGAATATGATAAAGCATAGCCGCAAGATCAAGATAATCACCAATGATATCTTTAACTATTACTGCTATATCAATATCACTTTCTTCTCTCGCAGTGCCTTTGGCATAGGATCCATAGAGTATGATTTCAACTGGCCGAATGTGTTGAATCACTAACTGAGCATATTCTTTTGCGATAGCTATAGCTGATTCTTTATCCATTGGTAAAGTTCATTTGTCTGATTTATAATTGCTTCACAGCGTTCTTTAGTTAGAGCAGATGCAATAACTTTTTTTGTTTTTGGCTAATGTGATTCAATATTCAATGGCTCTAATTTATTGACAAAAAAGATTTGTTCAGGCACTAACAAATCAAATATACCTGAAAGACGTGTAAGTTTAATTAGGTTGTGAGTATATGGAGGAGTTTCACTTGGAAATTTTGCTACATAAACAGCTTTCAGGATTTTCTCAATAGCTTGATGACACATGAAACCTACATAAAGATAGCGTTTTGTGTCCAGCATGGCTTTAGCTGTCTCAAGATCATACTCTGCAATTTCTATCCAATAAGCCACTTTTTCGCTCTGTTTCATGGTTTTATTAACTTTTTTCCATTCAATAATTTCTAATTTGATAAATATTATATCTTTTTCTTTCACCTAAAAAAGCATTTGAAGAAGATCAACTAAATTTTTGTTCAATTTCAGAAATAGCCTGTTCAAATGGAATTGCTTCATCATTTGAAGCTTTTGCTTCGTCGTAAGCATAGATAGACTCTAATTCTTCAAGTTCTTCAAGTAATTTAAGGTATTCTTCGATATCTAACAGAACTCCTATACGATCTCCCTTTTCATCAGTTATATACCGCTCTTTCAACTTGATCATTCTTATTATTCCCTCTTAAAATTTTTGATGTTTTCTTAATATATAAAACTTAATAAATACAATTACTATATGCAATTTAATTATTATTATTCACATTTATTTTATTGAATAATTTTCAAGATGCCGGTCGTCTAATAAAGAACGAGAGTGGAGTGCTATTAATTTATGCGAGGATAGAATATAATTTTATTTGATATGAGATTATATTTGGATTTATGCGTTTATAATAGACCTTTTGATTCTCAGAAACAAGAGAGAATATCGTTAGAGACAAGTATTTTCGTTTATATTTTAGAAATGGTGGAGAGAAATGTTTATTCAGAAGCACTTGTATATGAAAACAGCAAGAATCCAGATATACAAAGAATGATAAGAGTATCTTCTTATTTCGGTTTAGCAAGAGAATCTACTAAGGTTTCCAATTCAGACCTCAAAAGGATAAAGTTTATTAAGAGATTAGGCTTTTCTGGAATTGATGCTCTACATGTAACACTTGCTAAAAAATCTAATGCAGATTTTTTTATTACTTGTGATGATAATATTGTGAATCTTTATAAAAGACAAAGAGACTCAATAAAAGTTAATATTGTAAATTTAGTTGAATTTATTGGGTTGGAGGTGGAGTAATATGGGGATAACTATACCTGAAATAAAAGTTAAAGGAGGGGAAGCTTTAGTAAGGGAATTAGGTCACTCCGGTGCGACTAAATTTATTCTCCTTTATGAGTCTGGAGTAGGATATTACACCAAGGAACGAAAAGAGTTATTTAAGGATACAAGTATTGAAGAAATAGTTAAGGAGATAAAAGATAAATAGATTATATGGTAATCAACATGAAATTCTCAAGTTTTCAAAGAATTAAGGCTGGAAAAGCTTTAATAATTATTCTAAAATAATATTGACAAGGTAATTATTAACATTTCAGAATTATTAACAGAATATATAACTCTCTACAGACCAATTCTATATCGATATAAACCTTTCAATTTAAAGGTTAATTTTTCTCCTAATTCAAGAGGAGACTGAATTAAGAAAGTTTCAACTTTTTCCCGAATTATCTTTGCTTTCTCTCTGTCAA
>JBPOHM010000113.1:0-3998 GCA_052035585.1 Bacillota bacterium | reverse complement strand
ACTATTAACCTTGTATGTCTAAAAATTACGGTCATATATTGTTTTATTTTATTATTGTTTTTGTTAATTATAACATAATTTTTACATTTTTCAACAAAATTTAGAAATATTTAATTACAACGAATATAAACCACATCCAATAATCCATTTATATCCTTAGCTTGTACTAATTTTAGGTTGATTGTTGGATTGGTATCTGAGAATAGTTTTTTACCACTTCCTAAGATTACTGGCATGATTGTAATATGATATTCATCAATTAAATTTGCTTTAACTAGTTGGTTTATTGGATTAGCTCCACCACATATCCAAATATCTTTACCATCTTGATTTTTTAATTTATTTATAAATTCAACAATGTCACTTGAAATAAATTTTGCATTTTCATTATCTTGCATTTTTTTATGTGTAAAAACATAGGTGCTCATACCTTGATATGGCCAAAAATCTGGAGATAGCTCTGTTACTATCTGATTATATGATGTTGCTCCTAGAATTACAGTATCTACATCTTTGATAAATTCGCTATATCCACCATCACTATTTGGATCAGTACTGTGACCCTCTAACCAACCAATACCACCATTATTATCAGCTATATATCCATCCAAGCTTGTTGCAATGTATAAAACTACCTTTCTACTCATTAGTAATCCTCCAGAAAGTTTATATTTATGTTTAGTGTATATTAACACTATAAATTAATCAACAAAATTTTCCAATTTATTACTACTTATTTTAAATTTATACAGTATTTTTATTAGTTATATGTAACATACTCTTAATTAAGTTTAATAGCATATGCCATTTTATTAACATTATAACTTATTATTATATTACCCTTTTATTATATAATTTTTTGTCTAATTTTTTACAAATTTATTTACAAAGCATTGAATTAACAGTATAATTATCAACAATAAGGATAACATTACTTATAATAACACACATAAAAATAAAACAAATGGAGGAGTTTATGAAATTAAAAGGAAAAACAGCCGTTGTTACTGGTGCTAGTGCTGGGATGGGAAGAGATATAGCATATTACTTTGCTAAAGAAGGTGCAAATGTTGTTGCGGTTGCAAGACGTGCAGAAAGACTTAATGATTTAGTTGAAGAAGCTAAGGGTTTAGAAGGAAAAATTGTTGCATATGCTGCTGATGTTTCTGATAAAGAGAAATGTGAAGGAATGATTGATGAGGCAATTAGATTATTTGGAAGACTTGACATACTAGTAAATAATGCAGGTATAATGGATGACATGAGTGGTGTTGATGAAACAAGTGATGAGATGTTTGATAAGGTTAATAATGTTAATGTTAAATCAGTATTTTATTCAATGAGAAAAGCTGTAAATCACTTTAAAGAAGTTGGTGGTGGAGTAATTATAAATGTTGCTTCGATAGGTGGTTTGGAAGGCTGTAGAGCAGGTATAGCTTATACTGCAAGCAAGCATGCTGTTGTTGGTATGACAAAAAATACTGCATTTATGTATGCTATGCAAAATATAAGATGCAATGCTATATGCCCTGGTGGTGTTGAAACTGAAATTGGCTCAGGTGAGTTTATGCAAAACCTCAACAAAGCTGGTGCAGCTCGTGCAATGGCTGGTATAGGAGCAAATCCTCGTATGGGTAAAGGAGATGAAATAGCTAAGGTTGCAGTATTTTTAGCAAGTGATGATTCTTCTTATGTAAATGGACAATGCATAGCAGTTGATGGTGGTTTTACAGCATATTAAATATAATGAATTTAGGGCAGCTAAAAAAGCTGTCCTTTTATTTATTTACACCTTCATTGTTGTATTTTTCCTGCCAAAGCTCTAAAAGCACATTTAAGTCGTCTAAAAACTCACTATCTGTCTGAGTTTCCTTTTTCTCTAATTCCTCAAGCACTTCTATAGAAAAAGAAGCTGCTCCATATTTTTCCCAAGCTTCGTTCATACGTGCATCTGGACATGTGTTTGCAGATACTGAGAAAACAAAACGGTTTTTAGTACCCTTCATATCCTTAGTTGCCCTAATCCACACTTGATTTGTAGTATTGCATCTAAAGCAATATATACCACCTATTATTGCTCTATTCTTATATTTTTCTATCAATTCCTTCTTTGATTGTGTATCCATTTTCTTATCTCATTTCTATATAATTTTACATTTTGACTATATTAGTATAAATTAGTTCTAAATAAATATCAATAAACGCTGCGTAGAGTTTTAGTTTTTGTTAAATTAAAATATTTAACCTTGTAAATAATATTATAGCATGATAAAATTATCAAAAAATAGTGAATAATAATTCAAGGAGATTTGATATGAAAACTACTAATACAAGAATATATAAAATGCCTTTCGCGACTGTTTATCCACTTTTAGTTCAAAAAGCAGAGAAAAAAGGCAGAGCTAAGGAAGAGGTTGATGAAATAATTTTTTGGTTAACAGGCTATGACGAAGCTTCTTTAGAGAAGCAGCTTAATGATAATGTCAATATGGAAACATTTTTTAATGAAGCTCCTCAATTTAATCCAAATGCTTCACTCATCAAAGGAGTTATTTGTGGTTATCGTGTAGAAGAAATAGAGGATGAATTAATGAGAAAGATCAGATACCTAGATAAGCTAATAGATGAGCTTGCTAAGGGTAAATCAATGGAAAAAATATTAAGAAAAGCATAAAAATATAATCTACACAAAAAAATTCTCTATAGCTAGAGAATTTTTTTATATCTATTTATCATAAGACATTTGTTGTTGCAGGAAGGTTCCATGATCTAAATCATCAAATGCTTTTAATAGCTGTGCTCTAGTATTCATAACTATTGGTCCACCCCAAGCTATTGGTTCCTTTAAGGCTATTGAGCTAACAAATAATACTTGTGCTCTTTCACTTTGACATTTTATTTGTACCCTGCTACCAGTACTTAATTTAGCAGCTGTCTTTTCTTTTATTAATTCATCACCTATAGATACATCACCTAATAAAGTAAAAATCATGATTGAACGTTCTTCATCTGTATCTATAGCGATAGAAGCATTTGAATCTAGATGGATGTCGTAATAGTCTAATGGAAGGTATTTACTCATATATCCGTTCTTATCCTTATACCTTCCAGCAAGTAATCTTAGCTTTCCACCTTCAAAATTTATTTCTTCAATTTCAGTATTCTTAATACTATGATAAGCTGGAGGACACATTTTATCTTTAGCAGGAAGATTAAGCCAAAGCTGAACACCAAGCATTCGCTCTGATGCTGGAAGCTTTTCCTCATGCATTATGCCAGAGCCTGCTGTCATCCATTGTACCTCACCGTCAGAAATGGCATCCTCATTTCCTAAACTATCCTTATGCACCATGCCTCCTCTATATACATAGCTAATTGTTTCTATGCCACGATGAGGATGCATTGGAAATCCAGCTATATAGTCGTTTGGATTTGTGCTATCAAAGGAATCCAACATTAAAATAGGATCAAATTCTTCAGTTGTATTATTTCCTAAAACTCTAACTAAATTAACACCAGCACCATCCTTTGTTCTAAATCCAGTCACTTGGCTTTTAACCTTTCTATCCATAATATCACTCCAATCTTTTATTTTTTATTTAAAACTTATCAATTATTTCATTACTGTAAACATCCAGTTTATCTTATATTTATCCTGTAATGAGCCATGCAAAATTGCAAAAAATGAGGATTGAAGGTCCATATATACATGTCCATCCTCTTTTAATACATTCCAAGCCTTTTCAACTAGCTCCTTATCAGTAGTTGTAATTGTTATATACATATTGTCACTACCTGAGCCTATATCAGTGCTATCAGCACACATAATTTCTGTTCCATCTATTATCAGCTTAGCGTGCAATACAAGCTCCTTATCCTCTTCAGGAATTGGAAAAGCAGGATTTGGTGGCATATCACCATAATTTTTAATTTCAATTAGCTTAGCTCCAAAAGCTTTTTCGTAAGCTTTTATTGCTTCACTACAATTTCTATTAAAC
>JBPOHM010000358.1:0-5948 GCA_052035585.1 Bacillota bacterium | reverse complement strand
TTTCTAATTCATTTATACTTTCATTCAATTTCTTTGTCATCATATTAAAATTCTCGTATAAATTCCCTATTTCATCCTTTGAATTGTAGTATAGCTTTTTAGGAATTATATCATTTGCTATTTGCACAGTAGCATTTGACAACTCTATCAAAGGCTTTGTAAAATAGCTTACAAATTTTAAAATTAATAATATTGCTATAATAACACCAATAACAATTATTATTAAAAGATTATTTATTATGTTCTTAGTGTGTTGTCCTATAACTTCTAATGGTACTGACAATCTTAATACATACTCACCAGTGTTAGGTATAAGAACAGCTGCATACAAAAAATTCTTTCTCAAACTATTACTAAATCTAATATCAGTTCCAACAAAGCCTTCCTTAGCTCTTATAATTTCTATTCTCTTCAAATGATTTTGCAAAATTCCTATGCTTTCATCAGTTTCAAAAACAACCTCTCCGTACTTATCTATTACAGTTGCTCTTATATTGTTTTCTTTAAATAACAAAACAAAATCATCAAGCTTTTTATAATCAGACTCTAATGATAAAGCTACAGATTGTACTAATGTAATAAGCTCACCTGTTTTTTCTTGTTCATAATCTTTTTTGACAGCACTTATATTTATTGCTGTTATGATAAGATTTATTACTAAAATTATTGCTACCATGGTAATAATTAATTTATTTTTCATCTTATCTTATAACCAATCCCTCTTATTGTTTCTATGTAGTCATATTCATTATCAAAGTCTTCTATTTTCTTTCTAATATGTCTGATATGTACATCAATAGTTCTGGAGTCTCCAAAGTACTCATATCCCCAAACCTTATCAAGCAAATCATCTCTTTTCACTACATTTCCTTGATTTTGACAAAGTATTAATAGTATTTCAAACTCCTTCAATGTCAATTCTATTTCGTTACCATTAACCTTAACACTATGACTTGCTCTATCGATTGTTAAGTTGTGTATACTTATATTGTCTTTTTCAGTTTGTATTATATTTTCTACTCTTTGTACACGCCTTAATAGAACACTTACCCTTGCTATAAGCTCTTTTATACCAAATGGTTTTGTCATATAATCATCTGCTCCGGTTTCAAGACCAAGCACTTTATCACTCTCTGTGCTCTTAGCTGTAAGCATTAAAATTGGAACATCCTTATATTTATTATCTTTTTTCAATATTTTTAAAACTCCAAAGCCATCAACATGAGGTATCATAACATCTAAAATAATCAAATCATATTGTGTAGACTTTGCTTTTTCAATAGCCTCTTTTCCATCATGAGCTATTTCAACATTATAATCATTTAATTCTAAATTAAATTGGAGTAATTCCGTTATATGTGGCTCATCATCAACTACTAATATTTTTATCATATGTCGCTCCCTTTAAAATAAATTGAAACTTTATTTATAACGAACATTAAAAACCCTTCTTTTTATTAATTATACAGCAATTTATTTTTTATACAATGAATTTTTTATTACCCGTTACAATGTAGCTTACTCCCTCACATATATTTGTTGTGTGATCTGCTATCCTTTCAAGAAATCTTGCTACTAATTGAAGCTGCATACCTTGATGTATAAAGCTTATATCTTTATTTATAATATAAAAAATTTCAGCACTCACATCCTTAAATATTGCATCTACTATATCATCCATCGTAAATATTTTATATGCTAATGATACATCCTCCTTTAAGTAGCACTCCAAAGCTTGTTTTAACATTTCCTTGCATATATCTGCCATCTTTGGTATGTCTATTAAAGGTTTTATAAATGTTTCACTACCTATTTTTATAGTTGCTTCTGCTATATTTTCGCTTAAGTCACCTATACGTTCAATATCTGCTATCATTTTTATAACTGTAGCTACAATTCTTAAGTCCTTTGCCATTGGCTGTTGTAGTGCTAATATATCTAAGCATTGATTTTCAAGCTCTTCTGCTTTTTTATCCATCTCATCTTCAAAAGCAATTGTTTCAAATGCTAACTTTGTATCTTGATTTAGAAGAGAATCAATTGCCATAGAAATTATTTTTTCTGCCATAGCACCAAAACTTAATATTTCTTCATTTAATCTGTTTAATTCTCTATTATACTTTTCTCTCATAATATTTACCACCTTACTTAATATTTATTAACCAAATCTTCCTGTTACATATTCTTCTGTTTTCCTATTTGATGGATTAGAAAATATTTTCTTAGTATTATCATATTCTATAAGCTCTCCTGATAAGAAAAATGCTGTATTGTCCGATATCCTAGCTGCCTGATACATGGAATGAGTTACTATAATTATAGTATAATCTTTTTTAAGTTCATATACCAAGTCCTCAATTTTTCCAGTTGCAATAGGGTCTAATGCACTAGTTGGTTCATCCATAAGTAAAACCTCTGGTTCTACTGCTAATGCCCTTGCTATACATAACCTTTGCTGCTGTCCTCCAGATAAACTTAGCGCACTTTTTTTAAGTCTATCCTTTACCTCATCCCAAAGTGCTGCACCTATCAAGCTTTTTTCAACTATTTCGTCAAGCTCTGCTTTTGTCTTTTTACTATGCAGCTTCGGTCCATAAACTACATTATCATAAATGCTCATTGGAAAAGGATTAGGCTTTTGAAATACCATACCAACTCTTTTTCTTAAAGCTATAGCATCAAGCTCAGTATAAATATTTTTATTATCTAATCTTATTATACCATCAACTTTTGTATTTTCAATCAAATCATTCATTCTATTTATAGTTCTTAAAAAAGTTGATTTTCCACAACCACTTGGTCCTATGAATGCAGTTACAGTTTTTTCATCTATATTCATATTTACGTTTTTTAAAGCTTTAAAGCTACCGTAATAAAAATCTAAATTTTCTATATTTAATTTATTCATTTTTTCTCCTTCCGTTATTATTATATTTGCTATTTTTAAGCATTTTTACTAGCCATTCTGACTATAAGCTTTGTAATTAAATTAAGTGCAAATACTATTATCAAAAGAATTACACCAATTCCACAAGCCATTTCAATATTAGCATATTCTTTAACTTCCATATAAGCTCTTACTGTAAGAGATGCACCTGAATCTAATAATCCACTTGGTATTTTCGCAAATGTTCCAGCGGTAAATAATAGTGCAGCTGATTCCCCTACAATTCTTCCTATAGATAAAATTATTGAAACTAAGATACCTGATATTGCATTTGGAACTATTACCTTCCATAATGTTTGAAGTCTGTTTGCACCAAGTGCAAATGAACCTTCTTTATAGCTTGATGGTACTGTCTTTAAGCTTTCCTCTGTTGTTCTAATAATTGTAGGAAGAAGTATTATACTTAATGTCAAGCTTCCGGAAACCATTGATTGTCCAAAACTTAGTAATTTTACAAAGAAAATCATTCCAAATAGTCCATATACAATTGAAGGTATACCTGCCAAGCTTTCAGTAGCAAATCGTATAATTCTTAAAAATATTCCTTCCTTTGCATACTCAACTAAATAAATCGCTGCAAATACTCCAATTGGAACTGCTATTATAAGTGAAAGTCCTATTAGCATAAGTGTTGATATTAGCATAGGATAAATTCCTCCACCTGGTCTAGTAAGTCTTAATTTTAAACTATCCTCTGAATTTAAAATATTTACTGCTTCATCTAAGCTTATATCCTTGGTACTAGTTTTATTTATTTTCTTAATCTCATCTCTTACTTTTGCACCATAAGGAGTATCAGAAGTATTTTTTGCTTTTAAAAATGGAGATGCTTTATCTATATAATCTACTATAAAGGATGTTTCTTTTTCATTGGATTTCGATATTGATACACCATACCTTTCCACAAACATTGAGTTTTCTGGTAAATTAGAAGGTTTAACAAATATATTACCTTCACTATTAATCACAACATATTGAGTAACAGAATTATTTCCGCTTAATAAATAGTTTAAATTTATCAATTTATATCCATTTTTAAATATAAATCCAACAATTGTTAAAAGTATTGCCACTGAAATAGCTCCAGCTAAATATATCAAGGTTTTTAATGTAATTTCTTTAATTTTTCTATTCATTGACAACACCCTTTCTGATCATATTTAATACTAAGTTTACAATTATTATAAAAATGAATAATACAATTCCTGTTGCAAATAGCATTTCTTCGTGAAGTCCAGAAGCATATCCTTGTTCTAAAACAATATTGTTAGTTATTAGCCTTACTTGGTCAAATAAGCTTTTTGGTATATTACCCTCTGGATTCCCAGCGACCAATATTACAGCCATTGTTTCACCAATCGCTCTACCTATTCCTAAAACTACAGCTGCCAAGATACCACTCTTTCCTGCTGGAAGTATTGTTTTAAATATAACCTCTGTTTTAGTTGCTCCCAAGCCATAAGCAGCTTCCTTGTATGCACTTGGTACAGCTCTTATTGCACTTTCACTTATACTAACTATAGTCGGAAGTATCATTATTGAGAGTATGAATATAACACTAAGTAGCGAATCTCCTACATTGTTTGGAGATATACTTCTTACAAATTTAACTATAACTTCATAACCAAATACCCCATATAAGACAGATGGTATACTTGCTAATAATTCTATTATTGTTCTTACAATGCCTGCAAGTTTTTTAGGTGCTAACTCAGCTATGAATACAGCAGTTAAAAGACTAATAGGTACACCCATTAGTAGAGCTCCTATAGTTGCATATATTGATGCAACTATCATATAGCCAATGCCATAGACACCACTACTTGGTTTCCAATATGTCCCGGTTAAAAACTTCCATATAGAATAATTTCCTTCTGCATTTCCCGGTATGAAAGGCTGACTACCTTTGAAGAAAATGAATACTGCTATAGAAAGTACAGCTATTATTGCTATGCAAGCACTAATTAAGAACAGTATACTAAATGATTTATCCAATATTTTTGTTTTATTTATGTCTTTACATGATTTTTCATTTTTCATAATATATACGTTCCAATCATTATTTTAGTTTTATTGCTCCAGCTTCTTCTAATGAATCCTGACCTTCTTCTGTGAATAGGAAGTCTATAAATGCTTTTTCAGCTTCATTTACCTTATTTGAATCATATACCATAATGAATGGTCTTGATAGCTTATAAGTTTGGTTTTGAACATTAACAACCACTGGTTTAACGGTCTCTACTTGAAGTCCTTTTATTTTATCTGTATTAGATTCTAATGTTACGAATGAAGTATATCCTATCGCATTTGGCTCACCTGCTACATATGAAGCAACTTCACCATTACCACTTTTGATTATAGCTTTTTCAGTAAGCAGCTCACCAATTTTCGCTATTTCCTCAAATGCTCCTCTTGTTCCAGAGCCATTTTCTCTTGATACTACTACTATATCAGCATCAGCCCCACCAAGCTCTGACCAGTTTTTAATCTCACCTGTAAATATACCCTTAATTTGCTCTAATGTTATATTTTCTACCTTGTTATTTGGATTTACAACCAAAGCTATACCATCAAGAGCGATTACCTTATACTCAATACCTTGCTTTTCTTCTTCCTTTAACTCTCTTGAAGAAAATCCAAGCTTGTATGTTCCATCCTTAACATTTTTAATTCCTGCTGATGAACCCGTTGCATCATATTCAAATGTAACTTCTGGATTAAGTGCAACAAATTCTTCTAATGCTGTCTTAGCTGCTTTTTCTACTGAAGTTGATCCTCCTGCATTTATACTACCTTTTATAGTTATAGCGTTTTTATCATCATCAGTTTTGCTATTGTTATTGTTATCATTTTTATCACTACTACAAGCTACCATTGACACTATTAGCATCATACTTAATACTAATGTTATAATTCTTTTTATATTTTTCATCTTAACTCATCTCCTTTATTTTATTTATGTACCTATCATAACATCATCAATCTAGTCAATTGTTGCTTC
>JBPOHM010000078.1:0-6700 GCA_052035585.1 Bacillota bacterium | reverse complement strand
GTAATAGGTGGCTTCAATGGAGTCATAGAGGCAGTTACAGCTGCTATACTTACTGCACCAATAGTGCTAATATACAATAGAATGAAAAAAAATAATTAAAATGCAGAGTGCCCTTTAAAATGGCACTCTAATTAAGTTCTGTAGATAAAGTTGAAATTTTGGAGGTAATTATGCTATTAGTGATAGACATAGGGAACACAAATATAGTATTAGGTGTATATAATAATGATGATTTATTGGGAAATTGGAGAATGCTTACAAAAAATGAAAGAACAGCTGATGAATTTGGTATGTCGATTTTAAGCTTACTTCAATTTAATAATATAAATTATAAAAAAATTGATAGTGTTATTATATCATCAGTAGTTCCAAATATGATGCATTCATTTATAAATGCAATGAAGAAATATTTTAATATTGAACCAATGATTGTTGGTCCTGGTATTAAAACTGGTATTATGATAAAATCAGAAAACCCTAAGGAAGTTGGAGCAGACAGAATAGTGGATGCAGTTGCTGCTTATGAGCAATATGGTGGTAAAACTCCACTAATCGTAATAGACTTTGGAACTGCTACAACCTATGATGTTATAAATGAACAGGGAGAGTTTCTCTATGGTATAACATCTCCAGGTATTCAAATATCTGCAGATGCTCTTTGGACAAGGACAGCACAGCTACCAAATATACAAATTAAAAAGCCAGATTCAATTCTTGCTAAAAATACAGTTACAAGTATGCAAGCTGGATTAGTATATGGTTATATAGGACAAACTGAGTATATAATTAAAAGAATAAAAGAAGAAATGAAAAATGAAAATATAAAGGTTATAGCAACTGGTGGACTTGGTAGAATAATATTTGATGAAACTAAATATATTGATGTGTATGATCCTCAGCTATTATTAAAAGGCTTAAAGTATATTTATGATAAGAATAAATAATAATTAAATATGGTTAATTTAAAGCAAAGATTCAATTCTTTGCTTTTTAATTTTATCAGTAAATAAACATAAATTTTAAATAGAAATTCATAAAACCTATAATAATACAATCATCTAATATTTTTTTGCTTTTTGAAAAAAATCCTTTGAAATAAGTTAAATTTTATTATACAATATGTATTGTTCGTAGATGAAAAATCAAAAAATACTAAAGAGAGGTGTGGAATAATATGGATAATATTACAGAAGAAAAGGATAGTATTTTAAGCCTACTAAAAAGCAAGTATGTAATGAGCTTCATAAGGAAATATAAGCTAAGCTACATAATTGGAATTATATTCTTGGTTTTAATAGATTATTTACAAACAGTAATACCAATGATTATTGGTAAGGTTATTGATGGTTTAGAAAAGAATAATATTTCATTAAATGGCATCCAAAAAGAAATAATAATAATTATTGCAATTGCTATAGTTATTTTTATTGGTAGATTAATGTGGAGATTACTCATCTTTGGAGCTGCTAGAAAGATTGAAAGAGATATAAGAGATGATTTATTTGCTCATCTTGAGAAGTTGTCACAAAGATATTTCAATAAACATAAGACTGGGGAGATAATGGCTTATATTACAAATGACCTTGAATCAGTAAGACAGTCAATGGGTATGGGTGTAATGATGATTTTTGACGTTGTTACTCTTTTATTCTTTACCCTTTACAATATGTTTACAAGAATAAATATAGTATTAACTATATTATCTGTTATACCATTAGCTTTCATAGCTTTAGTAACAGCAAAATTAGGTCCAAAACTATTTAGGAGATTTTCTGATAGACAGGAAGCATTCTCAAAGATATCTGACTTTGTTCAAGAGGACTTATCAGGTATAAAGGTAGTTAAAGCCTTCGTTCAACAAGAGAAGGAAATAGAGGCATTTGAGGAAGTAAGTAAAAATTATTTTAAAGTAAATATGAGATTGATGAAAATGTATGCTGCCATGAATCCGTTTATGACAGGAATAGCAGGTATAGCAATGTCAGTAGCCGTTGCTTATGGTGGATACATAACTGTTTATGGATCAATAAGTGTTGGAGAGTTCTCTGCCTTCCTACAATATTTAGGAATGCTTGTATGGCCGATGATGGCAATAGGTATGGCAGTTAATACAATGACAATGGGCTCAGCTTCATTAAAAAGAATTGAATCTGTTTTAAATGAAGAAATTGAGATTAAGGATGAGGAAAATGTAAAAATTCCTGAAAGCTTTGAGGGAAGTATTAAGTTTAATAACCTAAGCTATAAATATCCAGAAACAGAAACATACGCACTAGAAAATATTTCCTTTGAAATTAAGAAAGGTGAGACTCTTGGTATAGTGGGTAGAACTGGTAGTGGTAAAACTACTTTAGTTAACTTATTGTTAAGATTATATAATGTTGATAAAAACAGTATTTTCGTTAGTGGTGTTGATATAATGGAGTTACCTTTAAAAACACTAAGAGAAAATATTGGATATGTGCCACAGGATAATTTCTTATTTTCAGATACAATAAAAAATAATATTGACTTTAGCGATGGTGATTTACCAATAGCAACAGTTGAAGAATTTGCAGAATATGCTTGTGTACATGATAATATTGTTGAGTTTAAAGAAGGCTATGAAACTATAGTAGGTGAAAGGGGAGTTACTCTTTCAGGTGGCCAAAAGCAAAGAGTTTCAATAGCTAGAGCGTTAATAAAGGATCCTGAAATTTTAATACTTGATGACTCTGTTTCTGCAGTTGATACTGATACAGAAGAGAAAATTTTAGGCAATTTAAACAAGCTAAGAGCAGGTAAAACTAATATTATCATAGCTCACAGAATATCAACTATACAAAAGGCAGATCATATTATAGTTATTGATGAGGGTAAGCTCGTAGAGCAAGGCACTCATGAGCAATTGATTGCAAATAATGGTTTATATAATTCCTTATACCAAAAGCAATTGCTTGAAAAGATGATTGATGAGGAAGCTTAGGAGGTGAATGCTGATGGAACAAATGGAAAATATTGATTTTAAAAAATATGACTTTAAGATAATAAAAAGAATGCTAAAATATGCAAAGCCATATATAGGTTGGTTTGTCTTAGCAGTACTTTTCATCTTCACAATAGTTGCACTTGAGCTTTATCAACCAATTATTTTAAAGGAAGCAACAGATTTAATAGTTGACAATATTGGAAACTCTGATGTAGCTAAGCAGATGATAATACTTGGATTAAAATTCTTAGGTATTATATTGTTAAGTGTTGGTCTGAGCTATGCTCAATCAATGGTATTAGCATATATAGGACAAAAAATTATTTTAAATGTTAGAATGGATGTTTTTACACATTTACATAAATTGTCAATAAACTTTTTTAATAATAATCCAATTGGTAGACTTGTAACACGTGCAACAAATGATATTGAAACATTAAATGAAATGTATACAAGCGTTATAGTAAATATGCTAAGAAGTATAACACTGTTAATTGGAATTGTAGTGACTATGCTAACATATAATGTTAAGCTTTCACTAATGACATTTACAGTTATACCTTTTATAATAATTTTTACTACAATTTTTTCAACATTGTCTCGTAAGATTTATAGAGAGATTCGTGCAAAAATATCAGCGCTTAATGCTTTTGTATCAGAGCATGTTTCGGGTATGAAAATTGTGCAAATCTTTGCAGTTGAAAATAAGATGCTTAATAAATTTAAGCAAAGAAGTGAAGAACTAAGAAAAAGACTCATGGACCATATAAAGCTATTTGCTGTATATGCACCTACTAACTATATGTTAAATATTACAGCTCTTGTTCTTCTTCTATGGTTTGGTGGAAAAATGTATATGTCTGGAGAAATTACTATTGGTGTTATAGTAATGTTCCAAAGATATATAGGTAAATTCTTTGAACCGATACAAGAATTTGCAGAGCAATTAAACATTATACAATCAGCATCAGCTTCAGCTGAAAGAATCTTTGATTTGCTTGATGAAAAGCCTGAAATTGTTGATTCACCAAATGCAATTGAATTAAAGGATGTAAAAGGTGAAATAGAGTTTAAAAATGTATGGTTTGCATATAAGGATGAAGAGTGGATACTTAAGGATGTATCATTTAAGGTAAAGCCAGGACAAAATATTGCATTTGTTGGTGCTACTGGAGCAGGAAAGACAACTATTCAGAATCTAATAACAAGATACTATGACATACAAAAAGGTGAAATATTAATAGATGGTATCAATATAAAGGACATTAAGTTAGATAGCTTGAGATTAAATATTGGACAAATGCTTCAAGATGTATTTTTATTTACAGGTGACATAAAAAGTAATATAAGACTTAGAAATAACAAAATAAGTGATGAAGAAATCTATGAGGCATCAAAATATGTAAATGCTGATAGCTTTATATCGAAATTTAAAAAGCAATATAATGAGCCTGTTATCGAAAGAGGAGCTTCATTATCTGCTGGACAAAGACAGCTATTATCATTTGCTAGAACACTTGCATTTAAACCTAAAATATTAATTCTTGATGAAGCTACAGCAAATATAGATACTGAAACAGAGGGCTTAATACAGGATGCACTTGGTAAATTGATGAAAAATAGGACAACCTTAATTGTTGCACATAGACTTTCAACAATACAAAACGCAGATAAAATAATAGTTATGCATAAAGGAAGAATCATGGAAGAAGGAACACATCAAGAGCTTCTTTCTAAACATGGTATGTACTATAAGCTTTATAAGCTACAATACGATCACTAAAAAATGGAAAAATACCTTGTTTTTACAGGGTATTTTTATGTTTACTAAACATGACAAATTTCTTGCTATATTTTTAGTATAGATGTATAATGTTAGAGAAAATTACATTATAAATTCAACATTTTTTATATAATGTAACATTTTTGTAAATTTTTGTAAGCAAGAATTTGCTCAGCGGAGGGAAATTATGAAAAAATGGTACTATAATTTAAAAATAGGTAGAAAATTAATAATTGGTTTTTTAATTATTGCAATGTTAGCGACGTCAGTAGGTATTGTTGGTATTATTAATATTTATAACATTGGAAAATCCTATAGACTTACATTTACAGATGTTGTTATAACTCTAGAAGCTATGGAAAGAGTAAGCTCTTCTTTAGAACGTTCTAGAGGAGCACTTTTAGAAGTAGCTTTAGCTGTTGATCAGGCTGATAAGGAGAGAGCTGCTAATGTTGAAGCTGAAAACAAAGCTATTGTTGATGAAAATATGAAAATATATAAATCTACATTGGAAAAATATGATTCAGCAATAATAGAAGAGGATTTAAGGCTAATAGCTGAAATCGAAAAAGCTATCGAAGCATATTCTGCTGGAACTAAAAAATACATAGAAATCGCTATGAATGCTGCACGTCGTTCAGAAGCTTACCGTATGATGAGTAACGGTGGAGAGATGGATGTACTAGCAAACAATTTGCGTGAAGCTGTACTTAATGCTGTAAATTATCAGCATGATTATGCTGAATACCAAATAAGTGTAAACAATAGACTTGTTCAATCATCTGCACTTATAATGATAGCTATATTAGTGTTAGCCGTAATTATTGCTATAACTCTTGGATTGTTTATATCAAGAAACATACAAACACGTATTAGCAATGTTGTAAAAGTTGCTGATAAATTATCAGTTGGTGATATGGACTTTACAATTAATGATGATTCTAAAGATGAGATTGGTTTATTATCAGGAACTTTCAAAAGAATGTCTGAAACAATTAAAGCAATTATTGAAGATGTATCATATGGCTTAGAAGGAATGGCAGAGGGTGATTTTACAGTAGATAGCAAGGTTCCGGAGTTGTTTGTAGGTGTTTATTCTAAATTAAGTGAATCTGTGTATAAGATGATATTAAGATTAACAGATACACTACAACAAATTAATATAGCAGCTGATCAAGTATCTACTGGATCTTCACAAGTATCAAGTGGTGCACAAGCACTTGCTGCTGGCTCAACAGAACAAGCGGCTTCTATACAAGAGTTAAGTGCTTCTATTGAAAAAATTGCAGAGCAAATTGCTGAAAGCTCATCAATTGTATATGCATCAGCTCAATCTGTTCAACAAGCTGGAGTAGATATAAGAGAGGGCAACGAACACATGGAACAGCTTTCTAGAGCAATGGAAGAAATCGGACAAGCTTCTAACCAAATAGCTAATATTACAAAGGTAATTGAAGATATTGCATTCCAAACTAATATTCTTGCATTAAATGCTGCAATAGAAGCTGCTCGCGCTGGAAATGCTGGAAAGGGTTTTGCTGTTGTTGCTGATGAAGTTAGAGCTCTAGCTGCAAAATCAGGTGAAGCTGCTAAACAAACAGCTGAGCTTATTAATGCTTCTGTAGAAGCTGTGGCAAAGGGTACAGAAATTACTGAACAAACTGCTCAAATTCTTAGAAACATTGGTGACAGTGCTAATAGTGTAGTTGAAAACTTTGAACAAATTAAAAATTATTCTGCTGAACAAGCAATAGCTATCGACCAGATAAAAGATGGTGTTGCTCAAATAGCAGCAGTAGTACAAACTAATGCTGCAAATGCAGAGGAAAATTCAGCAACAAGTGAAGAAATGTCTGCACAGGCTAATACTTTACGTAGTGAAGTTGACAGATTTAAACTAAGAAATTTATAATAAACTCTTTTTGAATAATTCAAATATAATAAAAAAG
>JBPOHM010000224.1:0-3786 GCA_052035585.1 Bacillota bacterium | reverse complement strand
AGTATTTATCAAAGATACTTCTACTGTTTTATATTGTTAAAAAACTTTAATCATTAAAAAGTCTTTCAGCAATAGCAAATGCAATTGCATATTCCTTTTCATGAGATATGCTTATATTGATTTTATCTATACCTCTTTCCTTAGCAATTTCTAAAGCATCATTGTGTAGAAATACTTCTGGTTTTCCAAATTCATTAGTTATTACTTCAATGTCAGTTATATTAAAGCCAGATATACCTGTACCTAAAGCCTTTGAAACAGCTTCCTTTGCTGCAAATATACCAGCAGCTGTTTGAGGATTGAAATTCCTTTTTGATAAATATTCTTGCTCTTCTTCAGTATATATTTTATTTAAAAAATTTTGATTTTCAATATTTTTATCTATTCTATCAACCTGTACAATATCAGTTCCTATACCAAATATCATGCTAAACATACTCCTTTAAAAAGTTATTTCTTACTAATTTATACTTGAATTATATATCATATGATGTTAAAATAAAATAAAAATTTTCACAAAAGCTAATAATAATATATGTATATAACTAAATACATATAGGATTAGCAATCCAATACTTTAAAAAATAAGGAGATTCATATGCAATCAAATGTTACCCTAATTACACATCCATTAATTCAACACAAAATTTCAATTTTGAGAGATAAGAATACAACTTCTAAGGATTTTAGAGAGCTAGCTAGAGAAATAGCAATGCTTATGGCTTATGAAGTTACAAGAAATTTAAAATTACAGGATAAACAAATCGAAACACCTTTATCACCTATGATTGGAAAAGAATTATCAGGATACGATTTAGCAATAGTACCAATACTTAGAGCAGGACTTGGTTTAGTAGATGGAATATTAGATTTAATACCAAATGCAAAGGTTGGACACATAGGACTTTATAGAAATGAAGAAACATTAGAGCCTGTAGAATATTACTGCAAGCTTCCAAAGGATATTCAAAACAGAGTTGTAATTATTACAGAACCTATGCTTGCAACAGGTGGTTCAATGATAGATGCAGTTAACCTACTTAAAAAGCACGGAGCAAAAAACATTAAATCAATGCACCTTATTTGTTCAGAAATAGGAATAAAGAGATTAACAGAAGCTCATCCAGATATAGAAATTTATACACCAGTAATAGATAAGGAATTAAACGAGCAAGGATATATAGTTCCAGGTTTAGGAGATGCTGGAGATAGATTGTTTGGAACTAAGTAATATATGATATCTAAATAAAGTAAAATATAAAAGAAACTCAAGAGATTTTTTCTTGAGTTTCTTTGTTAGTATTATTAATTACATAATTTTTTCTGGTTCCTCGTAGTTAACACCAAATGTATCTACTGTTACCTTTTTTAATCTTACTTCTGTTTTAGGTCTATCCATATGATCAGTCTTTGAATTTGCTATTTTATCTACAACATCTAAACCTTCTATTATCTTTCCAAAGGCTGCATATTGTCCATCAAGATGAGGTGAAGTTCTATGCATTATAAAGAACTGAGAGCCTGCTGAATTAGGATTCATTGCTCTTGCCATTGATAATACACCTTCTGTATGCTTTAAATCATTTTTAAAGCCATTCATATCAAATTCACCCTTAATGCTGTATCCTGGTCCACCCATACCAGTTCCATCAGGGCAGCCTCCTTGTATCATAAATCCTTTTATAACTCTATGAAAGATTTTTCCATCATAGAAGCCCTTGTTTATTAAAGATATGAAGTTTCTAACCGTATTGTTAGCTATCTCAGGATATAGCTCTGCCTTCATTATATCTCCATTTTCTAATTCAAAAGTTACTATTGGTAGTGTCATTTTTCCTCCTTATATTTCCACACGCTTTTTTAGCATTAATATAATTACTTTAACTTATATCCAAAAAAATTTCAATAAAAATATTTTTTTAAATAATATTTGCTCAATTTTAGAATTTATCTATATAATATCAAGTATATAATTATAAAAATGTCATAGCAAAAAATCCCCAACCTAAATTATATTACAAAAATCTATAAATATTCGTTATTTTTTTAAGTTTGGTAACAAGATTATTTTATACGAATATATTAAAAGTAACTTGATTAAATAGGAGGTAATTTTGCATGACATGCTTAAACAATAATAATAATTTAAGCAATAACAATAATAATGGAAATGTTAGTCCAGCAACAGGTATGATTAGAGAAAGATGCTGTACAGGTCAAACTGGCTGTGTATGGAGTGGAGATTTAAATGATGTAGTACTTGAACCAGTATATGTTCAAAAAATATATGATGCTGCTTTATTTAACTTGCAAGGAATTTCGTTTGCTCACGAATTAGCATTTTCTCCTAGACTTCCAGCAGGCTCAACAGTTGTAGGAATTAACTTTATCAACATTACAAAATTCTTTGACCCACTAAACTGCAATTCCTGCGATAACTTTACAATCATTCCTGAAACAGTACTTCAAGGAGCACAATTTGTTCAATGTAATGGAGAAGATGAAAGAGTAGTTGGCCCAGATGGAAAATGCTCAGAAAAAATCATATATATTGATACATCATGCTGTGACGCACTTGGTAGAGGTACTCCAATATTTGGTAGCCAAAATATAACATTAAAAGGTTTAGTAAGAGTTGATATGGAAGTTAGATATGTTGACGACAATTCAAGTACTGGTTGTCCGTTAACACAAGTTTTAACTGCTTTCTTCCCAATCAAAGCACCAGGCAATGGTGGAGATTTAGTATTAACTAACTTCTTTGAGCTTTGTGTACCATCAGTATTTGAGGGAGCTTTCTTCCCAAGATTTGCTGAAATTTGCAACGCATCATTTACAGGTAGATTAATGACAAACAATCTTCCAAGAGACGTATTTGTATCAGAAAATGGTACTGTAAGAGCTAACATCATTATTTCAATCTGTGTAACATGTGAAAAGAAAGTATTAGTTCCAGCTCAATTATGCGTTCTTTCTACTGGATTTACACAATTATCACCAGAAACAGGAGCAATTTGTCCTACATTCCCATCCTTATTCCCAAGACAAATTGACGAAAATTCAGTAGCTGGTGACAGTGGAAATAACAACAACAATCATAAAAGAGGCTGCTGCTCATAATTATTATAATTACTAAAAAAAGCTATTGGAATATTCCAATAGCTTTTTACTTTATTAATCATTTAATTTAAAATCTAAGATTTCATTACTTTCATCTAGAAGCTCTCTAGCATAAATCTTAATATCATCTAATCTATTTTCCCACTCCTTTTCTTTAGGAACACTTTCAGAATTGAAAAGCTTTTGAGTCATTTTACTTATAATCTGCCCAAAATAACCTTGTGTCTTTCCACCTAAAAACTTATAACCTTCTTCATTTACTATCTTTGCAATTTCTTTTTCTATATTAGAATCCTTAGGTAAATCATCCTTTGAACCACAAAATACCCATAAGCTATTACAAACTTATCCTTATCAAAAATATTTTTATTACTTTTATTCCATGGCAAATTATACTCTGCTACTACTGCTTTTAAATCTAATTTTATAAAAGCAATAATTATACTTAATATTAATAATATTATTATTGCTAAAATTAAATATTTTAGATTCATAAAATTTTTATATACTCCCTTCACATTATAACTTAATATAATTAATCAATTACTTTTATATTTGTCCGTCCTGTAATAATGTTATACTTATATATTATTATATGTCAATAGGGTGATTTATTTTTTGAATTGTTAATTGTAGGATTACAATACATATGTTACAGTAAAATAT
>JBPOHM010000106.1:0-6582 GCA_052035585.1 Bacillota bacterium | reverse complement strand
ATATAATTACTATCATCCAGCAATAATAAGACTAATAAAAAATATTATTGACAATGCTCATAAAGCAAATATAAAGGTTGCAATGTGCGGTGAGATGGCTGGAGAAGAGTATGTGATCCCTTTACTAATAGCTATGGGTTTACACGAATTTAGCATGAGCCCATCATTAATATTAAGAGTAAGACAGCTAATAAGATCATATTCAAAGAAGGAATGTGAGGGGCTTTTAAACGATGTCTTAAGATTGAGTGATGGAGAAGAGGTAGAACAATATTTGATTTCTAAATTAAAAATATAATTATAAGGGGGAAGGTTAGCTTCCCCCTGTATTTAAGGAGATAAAATGAAAAAAGTATCAATAGTATTTCATAGTGTTTGTGGAAATAATTATTTAATAGCAAAGGAATTTTATGAAAATTTAAAAAATAAAAGTATGGAAGTAAAATTGTTTAGAGTAAAGGATGACAATTTAGAGAAGGTGTCAAATGTCCTTGAAATAGCAAAGGAATATAAGGATGAAATTTTATCAGTTGAATTATATAATTTCAAGGATTTATTAGAGAGTGATATAATAATTCTTGGTTCTCCTACATACTTTGGTAATGTTTCAGCTCAGATGAAGGTATTTATGGATGAGTTTGTGGACTATTGGGTAGATGCTAAATTTTATGGAAAAAGATTATTCTCATTTGCTTGCGCTGGAACAGCAGAGGGTGGAGGAGATATGTGCTTAAATGCTATAAATATTTTTGGACAGCATATGGGGATGTCAAATATAACAGTTCCAAGTAACTTAATAGCTGGAGAAAGCTTTACAGCCTATGGTCTATTACACTATGTAGGTGATAATGCTGATAAAAGACCAGATGCAAGGACAAAGGAAGCAATAGACAAGCTATGTAATATAATGATTAATTTATAAAAACCGAAAGGATTAAAATGAAAAAAGGCGATATAATTGAAGCAAAAATAGAAGATGTATTATTTCCTAATAAAGCAATAGCAAGGTATGATGGCAAAACAATTGCTATTAAAAATGCTTTATTGGACCAAACAGTACTTGCTAAGATATCAAGAATAAGAAAAAATGATGCAGAAGCCAAATTAGTTGAGGTAGTAAAAAGGGCAGATTACGAGCAGGAGCCATATTGTAAACATTTTGGTGTTTGTGGAGGCTGCCAATATCAAACTATCCCATATGAAATGCAGCTAGAGCTGAAGAAAAAACAAGTAAAGAAGATAATAGATGAAATATACACAGATTATGTGATGGAGGATATTGTCGAGAGCCCTAAAAAGCTAGAATACCGAAATAAAATGGAATTTTCATTTGGTGATGCAGTTAAGGGTGGACCATTAACATTAGGACTTCATCAGAAAAATAGATTTTTTGAAATTTTGACAGTAGATGACTGTAGAATAGTTGACGAGGATTTTAGAATAATATTAAGGGAGGTTTTGGCTTATTTCCTAGGAAATAATACAAGCTATTATCATAAAAAGTCAAAGCAAGGCTTCCTAAGATATTTGATAGTTAGAAAATGTGCAAAATCAGAGGATATACTAATAAATCTAGTTACATCATCACAAGAATACCTTGACGAAGCTGAATTTATAAACACATTAAAATCATTAAAGCTAAGCGGATCAATAAAATGTATTGCTCACTCAATAACTGACTCAATAGCAGATGTTGCAAAGGCGGAGCAGTTTAAGGTTATATATGGTGAGGATAAGATAGTAGAAGATGTATTAGGCTTAAAATTTAACATATCTGCATTTTCCTTCTTCCAAACAAATTCCTTAGGAGCAGAAAAGCTATATAGTGTAGTAAGAGATTATATAGGAGAGACAAAGGATAAGGTAATATATGACCTATACTCTGGTACAGGCACAATAGGACAGATAGTATCAGCTAATGCTAAGAAGGTAATTGGTATTGAAATAGTAGAAGAGGCTGTAATAAAGGCAAATGAAAATACTAAGCTAAATAATATAAATAATTGCACTTTCATAGCTGGAGATGTATTAGAAAAGGTAGATGAGCTAAGTGAAATAGATGGAGCAAAGCCAGATATTATAATCCTAGATCCTCCAAGAGAGGGTATCCATCCAAAGGCCTTGAAGAAAATAATAGATTATAAACCAAACACCTTTATCTATATTTCATGTAAGCCTACATCTTTGACAAAGGACTTACCAGAATTCATAAAAGAAGGCTACAAGCTAGAAAAGGTAAGATGCATTGATATGTTTCCAATGACACCTAATGTTGAAACGGTATTGAAATTAAGTTTATAGTTATTGTAAAATAATAAAAAAAAAGTTTGGATGCTATTGCAAAAACCAACAAATTTTTACGTATTGATAATTCAGAAGTAGATAAATTTTATATTCAAGTTAATTTATTAGATGCATATTATAGAGGATCAGGCTTAGGTCTAGTAGATAATTATAGAAAAGCAGGTGTTATTACAACTGGACCATCTGAGGATGTTAATATAAGAATTATTGTACATGAGTATCTTCATGGTGTGATTAATCCTATAGCAGATTCAATTGGTAGAAATGATGATATTGAATCTATTATTAGGGCAATAGTAATTCATATTGTAGATAAGCCTGAAATTCAATTGTATATGGTAAAGAATGAAATGAACAGTGGCTTTACTCAAACTAAATATGTTTATGAGCAAATGAAGCAATTTGAAAATTATGAGGGAAGTCTAGAAGACTTTTTAAATAAGATATTAAATAAAAGATAATATTTTATAGAATTGACGAAAGATACACAGACTATGTGATGGAGGAAAAAATGACTGAATTATTAGCTCCAGCTGGAAATATGGAAGCTTTAAAGGCTGCAATTTCAAATGGTTGTGATGCGATATACTTAGGTATGCAAAAATTTGGTGCACGAGCATACTCTACTAATTTTGATTTAGAAACATTAAAAGAGGCTGTAAGGTATGCACACCTTAGAAATGTAAAAATCTATGTAACAATGAATACAATTGTTTTCGAAAACGAAGTTGAAGAGATGAAAGAGCAGATGAGAGAGTTAAATGAAATCGGTGTTGATGGAATTATTGTTCAAGACTTAGCTGCTTTTGATTATTTAGTTAAAAACTTTGTTGATATGGAAGCACATTGCTCAACTCAAATGGGAATAGACGATTTAGATGGCACTTTATTATTTAAAGAGCTTGGTGCTAAAAGAGTTGTGTTGTCTCGTGAGGTTGAGATTGAAAAAGTAAAAGAGATAAGAAGAATAGCAAATATCCCGTTAGAAATATTTGTTCACGGTGCATTATGTGTATCTTATTCTGGAAACTGTCTAATGTCTGGATTAATAGGCTATCGAAGTGGTAATCGTGGAAGATGTGTTGGTTCATGCCGTAAGGAATATGAACTAATTGATAAGACAACAGGCACAATTTTAAGTAAAAATTATGTTCTATCTACTAAAGATTTAAACACAATTGATTATATTGATGAATTAAAGGAAATAGATTCTTTAAAAATAGAAGGTCGAATGAAGGAGCCGGCGTATGTTGCTAATGTTGTATCTAAGTATCGCAAGGCTATAGATAATAAAATAACTGAAGAAGATAAAGAAAATCTAAAAAAAACCTTCAATAGAACATTTACTAAAGGATATTTATTTCATGAAGACAAGAAAGATATTACAAATGTCTTAAGACCTAATAATTTTGGTTATGAGGTTGGAAAAGTTTCAAATATTGTTAAAGGTATGTATGAAATTACACTTACACGTACTTTAAATCAAAATGATATAATCAGAATAAGTCATAATAATGAAGATGTTAATTTAACTGTTGTTAAGCTGTATGATAAAGATGGTAATTTAATAAATAAAGCAGATGATGTTTGCTATATCAAAATAAAGGAAAAGGTGTCTAAGGGTGATTTAGTATATATAACTAAGAATTATTCATATTACAAAGAACTAGAATCATCACTAGATAAAGAGTTTAAACGCTTTAACTTAGATATTAAGGTGTATGCTTATCCAGGTTCAAAGCTTATCATAGATGCCGAAGGCTTAGGCTTTAGTTATTTATATGAGAGTGAAGAAATACTAGGTGAAGCAATTAATAATCCAACAACAAAAGAGCAGGTAATAAAGCAATTTTCAAGATTAAATGACACTATATTTGAACTTAATAATGTAGACTACGAGGAAAGCAATGCATTTATTCCAGCTAAAATGTTAAATTTAGCAAGAAGAGATATTATACAGGGCTTATATGACTTAAAGCTTAATAGTCATAAGAATAGAACCAAGCCTTTGGTAGAAAAAGAAAAAATAAGCTTTGCTCCTAATAAACCATATATTACAGCTTCTGTAACTACTAAGGAACAGTATGATGCTTGTGTAAGCTGTGGAATTACGGAAATCTATTTTGACAACATTATTAGAAGAAATCAAAATGATTATAAGGAAAAAGAAGGACAGCTATTAATCGGGGGATATGGCGGAATTTATCACTACAGAAATACTAATCCTTTTGTTACGGACTATTCTTTAAATGTTGTTAATTCTACTAGCTGCTATGAATTGTATAGATTAGGTGCTAAACGAGTGACATTATCCTATGAATTGAATAAAGGGCAAATTGAAGATTTAATTAATGCATATTATAAAGAAAATGACGGATATCCTGCATTAGAAATGATTGTATATGGAAAGGCTCCTTTGATGTTCACAAAATATTGTCCTATGAAAAAAATGAATCAATGTGGCGTTTGTAAAACAAGGAGCTATGAGCTAAAGGATGAACAAGGAACCTTCCCTATCATTTCTCATGATGATTGTACAACTACAATTCTTAATGGTAAGACACTTAACCTTTTAGATGAGATACAAAATATAAAGGGAATTGAAGCATTTAGATTAAACTTTACAGTCGAATCAAGTGAGCAGGTTGTGAAAATCATTAAGAATGCCTTAGATAAATTAAATGGTAGATTGGATAAAGTAGTATTTAATCAAGAAACAGACACAAGAGGTCACTTTAATAAAGAGATTTTGTAAAAAAAATTAGAAAAGGAAACTATATGATAAAAGTTGATAAATTATCCTACTCATTTCCACAAAAAAATTTGTATAATGAAATATCATTCACATTAGAAGATAATCAACATTGTGCTTTTATTGGAATGAGCGGTATTGGAAAAAGCACATTAATGAATATGATTATGGACCCTGAAAAATATAATTTTAGTGGTACGATTGAAATAACACCTGGATATAAAATTGGATATGTAAGTCAGTTTGCTAAATCAGATGAAGTATTAGACATGACTGTGTTTGAATATATTGGATACGAATGTTTAAAATTACAAGAGGAAATAGCATTAATTTGTGCTGAAATGGAAACATCTGATGATATCGAGTCTTTGCTAGAGAAGTATCAAGAAAAATTAGATGAATTTGACTCCTTAGGTGGCAATGACTTCGAAAGTAATATTAATAAAAAATTAAACTTAGCTGATCTTCTAAAGTATAAAGATTTAAAGATATCTGAAATAAGTGGTGGAGAGTTTAAGCTAGTCCAAGTAATTAAAGAAATGCTAAATAAGCCAGATTTATTAATTATGGATGAGCCCGATGTATTTTTAGATTTTGAAAACTTAAATTCACTTAGAAACTTAATTAATACTCATAATGGTACTTTGCTTGTAATTACTCATA
Source organism: Bacillota bacterium (assembly GCA_052035585.1). Lineage (GTDB taxonomy): Bacteria > Bacillota > Clostridia > Tissierellales > Sedimentibacteraceae > UBA1535. The sequence goes on along the minus strand of JBPOHM010000106.1, from coordinate 863 downwards.
ATAGATTTTTATTAGATCACTGCTTTAATAAAATTCTACATTTAGAAAACACAGAACTTCAGGAATTTGATGGTAGCTATTCAGAATATAATTTTGCTTTACTTGAAAGAAAAATTGAGCTACAAGAATTGGCTGCAAAGGATACTGAAGAGATTGAAAGAAATGAAAAATTAATAGAGCAATTTAGAGAAATTGCATCATTTGTTGCAGAAGCAACTAGGGGAAATACTGTAAGAGCTAGAATAAAGATTCAAGAAAGATTGGAAGCTAGAAGAGTAAAAACTCCATTTGTATTTATTAATCAACCAAAAATAAATCTAACAACAAATAATGAATTAGAAGAAACTATAGCTTTAAAGCTTAATAATTACAATGTTACATTTGATGATACTTTGTTAGAAAATGTTAGCTTTGAAATTAAATCAAATGAAAAGGTAGCTATAATCGGCCCAAATGGTACAGGTAAGACTACTTTATTAAGAGATATATTTAAAAACACTAATAATGCTATAGAAATAAATGAAAATATAAAAATGGCATATTTATCACAGCATCAAAGTGAAATGCTAAATTATTCAAACACAATTATGGATGAATTTTTAGATTCTGGATTTAACACTTATGCAGAGGTTACTGAATATTTAGCTGGTTATGGATTTGAGGGTGAAATACTTAATCACAAGATCGATGCTTTATCTGGTGGTGAGAAAAACTTACTACAATTAGCGAAGATTGCTGCTAGTAATGCTAATATGTTGCTTTTAGATGAACCAACAAGTCACTTAGACACTTACTCACAGCTTGCCTTGGAAAAGGCTATTAATAATTATAATGGTGCAATTATGATGATTTCACATGATATA
>JBPOHM010000214.1:0-3038 GCA_052035585.1 Bacillota bacterium | reverse complement strand
TGATCTTACAACATAAGAAAAGGTATTATTAGGACATTGCTTATTCAATTTACTAACATTTTTATACATTAAATCACCTCGATTGAATTTATTATTAATCTATTTTATTCAAAGATATTTAATATGTGACTTATTATAATATTATAAATAGAAAATAAGAGCTATCAGCTACGTCCTAGCTGATAGCTCTTATTTTCTACATAATTTACAAAAGACTATGAAGCAATTTTAATTTTCACTAATTGTTACAGCATCCTCCGAAGAAATTATTGCCGAATCCTCCACAGAAACAGAAAATTATAATGAGTATAATAAGGAATTCCCAACCGTTGCCAAAACCCCAACCGCAACCGCAATTATTGTTGAAACAACTGCTTTTAACTTCAGACATAATATCACCTATTCCTTTCTTTGAGGCTACAAATTTGTATTATCTACAAATTTACAAGCTCTTATTTTATTGATTATAATAATATATGTTGTGATATAATTTTTGTGATAAAAAAATGAACATTGTTTATATAATAACAATGTTCAAATAATTCACTTAATAATATATAAAAATTTTTTAATTTTTATTATAATTTATTTCCTCAGTTTGTAATACTACCTCAATTAAGCTTTGAACATCTAAATTTGCTTCATCCTTTAGTATATTCTCAAGCCTTGGTTTTGTTGCAGGATGCTTAGGTGCAAAAATTGAACAGCAATCATCATAAGGAAGAATAGATGTTTCAAATGCTTCTATTTCCTTAGAAATTTTAACAATTTCTGTTTTATCCATACCAATAAGTGGCTTTATAATAGGTATCTCAACTGCATTTTCTATAACACACATTGATTCTATTGTTTGACTAGCAACCTGTCCTAAGCTTTCCCCAGTTATTAATATGTCTATATCATTTTTTCTAGCTATTCTCTCTGCAATTCTCATCATAAATCTTCTTGCTAATATAGTAGTATTTTTTTCTTCACAATTAGCCTTTATAGCCTTGTGAATCTCAAGCATATTTATACTTCTTAGCCTAATTTTACCACAATAATCCTCAAGTATATCTCTAAGCTTTTTAACCTTCTCGTTTGCTCTTTCACTTGTAAATGGGTAAGTATGGAAGTACAATGCTTCAATTTCAACACCTCTTTTAGCCATCATATATCCTGCTACAGGACTATCAATACCTCCTGATAAAAGCAATAATCCTTTACCATTAGTTCCAATAGGTAATCCACCTACTGTTTTTATTTTTTCAGAATAGATATAGCAATCTGTTTTGATATCTATATAAATATATATATCTGGATTATGCACATCAACATGAAGATCATTGAAATTCTTTAGAATAAGTCCTCCTATTCTTCTATTAAAATCAAGTGATTTTATTTCAAAATCCTTATCAGTTCTATTTGTTTGAACCTTAAAGCTCTTAATGCCATTGTTTTTTATTAGATGAGAACATAGCTCTAAAACCTTATTTTCTATAGTTTCTATGTTTTTTTCAACCTTAATACAAGGACTTAATAAAACAATTCCAAAGATTTTTCTAACTCTTTCAATTATTCCATCTACATCCTCTAAATTAGCTGGCTCAATAAAAACCTTGCCTTGATCCTTATAAATTGTTACATTTTCAAAATCCTTAATGTTTCTCTTAATTCTATCAGTTAACTTCTTTTCAAAATAACCTCTATTCTTACCCTTTAAGGCTATCTCACCCATACTTACTGCTATTAAATTATACATTTCTTCACTGCTTATCCTTTCGTTTTTTGCATATATTTAGTTATTACAAATTATCATCGTTTTGTTACTTTCCTAATATCTTCAACACATTCTTTTACTTTACTTATAGCATAGTCAAGCTCTTCTATAGTGTTAAAATGTCCAAAGCTAATTCTTATAGTACCCTCTATAAACTTATCATCTAGCTTAATTGCTCTTAAGGTTCTATTTTCTACCTTTTGCTTTGATGAGCAAGCTGCACCAGTTGAAACAAATATTCCATAGCTCTCTAGGTAATGTACCAATACCTCTGCCTTAACATTTTTAAATGATACATTTAATATATGAGCTGCACCATTTTCATCTAAAATGCTATTTATGCTTATATCGTCTATTTTTTCCTTTAGCTTTTCAGCATAAAGTATTTTTAGATTGCTAAGTCTTTTCACTTCATCATTAAAGTCTTTTTTTATTAGCTCACAGGCTTTGCCAAAGCCGACAATTCCAGGTGTATTTTCAGTTCCAGGTCTTATACCTCTTTCTTGATAACCACCATAAACAATTGCTTCTATGCTTGACTTAGAATTAATATATAAGGCTCCAACACCCTTAGGACCATGTATCTTATGTGCACTAAGTGACATAGTATCAATATTTAGCTTTTTCATATTGATTGGAACCTTTCCTAGAGCCTGAATTGCATCTATATGAATTTTAATATTTGGATTAACACCTCTAACATATTTAATTATTTCATCTATTTTTTGAATTGTACCTATTTCATTATTTACATATATTATAGAAATTAGTCCTGTATTGATATCTACTGAATTTTTCAAGCTATCAAGGTCAATAAAGCCTTGCTTATCAGTATCAAGATATCTAACATCATACCACTTTTTTTCATATTGCTGATATATATTATATACAGAAGGGTGCTCAATTACTGTTGTTACTATGTTGTTACCTTTATTTAGCTTAGATACATGGTTATGTATTGCTAGATTATTTGACTCAGTACCACCACTTTTAAATAATATTTCATTTTCATTGCAGCTAATAAGTGAAGCAACATTTTTTCGTGCAGCTTCTATCTTTTTTTCAATATTTAATCCCATTCTGTGTAATGATGAAGGGTTGCCATATTCATTTATTAAAACATCTGTCATCTCTGCCAAGACTTCATCTCTAACCCTTGTTGTAGCAGAGTTATCCAAGTATATAATCATTGATTTTCTCCTTATTCTAATGATTAAGATATTCCAGTGAATAGAAAATTCAAATGAATATTCTATTCTATATATATCATAGTATTTTT
>JBPOHM010000342.1:0-6976 GCA_052035585.1 Bacillota bacterium | reverse complement strand
TTTATAAAATTTTATATTATTAAACAATACTATACAAATTTCTTAATATAAAATAATATATTTTATATTATTCTTGAAAATATTAAAATAATATAATATAATTAGTTGTGTGGTTTTTGTGAAGAATAAATGTGGAGGTAAATAGAAAGACATGCTAAAGAATATTATGGTTTGCGTTACACAGCAAAAAACATGTGAAAATCTTATTAAAGCAGGATATGAGCTTTCTAAAGATGTAGAATCATCCTCTCTTTATGTTATACATGTAGTTAATGAAAACGATAAGCTTTTATTTAATTTAAGTGATGGGGACGCACTTGAATATTTATTTGAAATAACTAAAGAATTAGGTGCTGATTTAGTAGTAAAAAGATCTAGAAATGTTATTAGTACTTTAGTAGATTTTGCAGAAGAAAAAGGGATAACTCATATTGTGATGGGAAGCGCATCAGAGATTACAGCAACGAAAAATTTTGAGCAAAAATTAAAAAGAAAATTACCAGATGTTGAATTTGTTACTTTGTAATATTGTAATAAGACCCAATTAGTAACAAGCTCACTCTATATATTAGTAAATTTGATTTTATTTCAGTGAAACATGTTTTTCACTGTTTTGCTATATAAAAAATTGTACTTTTGCTTTATTAAAATTTATAGGAGGGAATATATGGATAGTAATTTTGAAGTTATAAAGTCTATATATGAAAATGAATGTCAAAGAATTGTAGAATGCAAGGAAATAAAGACTGGTGATAATTATATTTATAATATAATATATAATACAAGATTAATGAAGCTAATCGATGTTAATACATTAAATTCTATTAATTCAAATATTGTTAAATGCCAAAAAACTCTTGATAGATTATACATAGTTACAAAGTATCATGAATTAAATAATCAAAAACTTTTAAAGGATTATATAGACAGCAATAACTTAACTTTAAAGCAACAATTTTCTTTAACTGAGCAATTAATAAATTTATTTATACAAATATACAATACTACAGATTTATTACAATATAAAATATTAAGCTTTGACAATTTGAGCGTTGACGAAGAAAATATTTTATATGTAAACGGATATTTTGAGTTTAAGGACGAATATGACTTATCTGATAATTATTCATATAAAAATATCGGTAAAATGATTCATTACATATTCTCAAAAGAAGAAATTGTTGATTATAATATTTCTGATACAATTCCTCCTGATGTACTAAAAATAATTGTAAAATGCTTAACAAGAGAGTATTTCCATCCAAAGGATACATTAAAGGAGCTAGAAAATTCTCCTATATATGGACTTATAAATTGCAAAACTGAGCCATGTTTACTTGACAAAAAAGCATATGAGAATGAAGATTATGAAGAGCTTAAAAATAAGGCCAAAACAGCTATTAAAAATGATGATAAAGTAGAAGAGCCAAATCATACCTCAAAGCTTGCTCAATCTAGAGTTTTAAGTAGTATTTCTTCAGATGTAATAGAGGACGAGCTACTTGATGATGAGTTATATGAAGATATTGATACATCAGACCTAGATAATTTTGATGAGAGTGAAATGGATGATTTAGAGGATTCTTCTCTAGATGATAACGATGACATATCATATGATGATGTAGATTTACATAATAAGGATATAGCTGATGAATATTCGGATTTAGATGATTTATCCTATGAGGATGATGAATCAAATGTGATTGATATATTCTTGAGTGATGCAAGTAATGATAAAGTAGAAGAAGAAGGAAAAGGAAAAAAATCTAGTAGTATAATGAAGATTATTATTCCTACTGTTATAATTGTCTTTGTTCTTATAGTAGGCTTCCTTGTGATTAAATCATTATTTGGTAATAGTGAACCAGCAAGTGGTAATCCTATAGATCAAGGAAATAATGTTGGAAATGTAGATAATAATAAACCTGATAACAATAATGGCAAGGTTGAAGAAACTCCAAGTGATAATAATCCTGTTGTAAAACCTGATGATAATGACTTTAAGCTATATTTTAATGATGAGCTTATTAAGAAAATAGGATATACAGGCAAGATTGCTACTGTAAGTACAGATGTTTATAGTACAGGAACTAGCTCGTTGCTAGTAGAAAATGATAACACAGAAACTGAAAGAATACTCTTTTCAGTAATAGATTTTACTAATGAAAAACTTAGCTATATGCTAAATGATACAGTAGTAATATCAGCTAAATTTAAATCATCAAAGGATTTGGATGCTAAATTAGTTGTTGAGGTTTATAAGGATAATAAAATAGTAACTAATGCAAGTGCTAAAATTTCAATTCAAGATGATATTTGGATAAAGAAAGATATATCAGTAGGAACTGAGAAAATTGATAGAGTAAATTTATATCTTGAGTTTACTGGAAAAAACAAGGTATGGATAGATAATATCAGCGTTGATATAATGAAATAATTTGTTTAAGAGCTAAGTTTAGAAATATAACAAAGGTGCATTTTTTAGGGGGAATGTCTTTGTTATATTTCTTCCTTTTTTAAATAAAATATTTTTAAAATTGTGAAACTTTTGGTAATTTTTTTCGTCTAATTATAAGAATGCAAAGGAGGATGTACTTTAATTATGGATATAATCAATATGAAAGACATCTCAAAGCTTTATAAATCTGGGGTTATACAGGTTGAGGCTTTGAAAAATATTAATTTTAAAGTAGTAAGTGGCGAGTTTTTATCTATCATGGGACCCTCTGGTTCAGGTAAATCAACGCTATTAAATTTAATTGGATGTTTAGATAAGGCTTCTGGTGGAACATATGAATTAGCAAACCATAGAGTTGAAAAGCTAAGTGACTCAAAGATGTCAGAGCTTAGAAATGAATTTATTGGATTTGTTTTTCAAGATTTTCATCTATTGCCAAAGCTAAATGCATTGCAAAATGTTGAAATTCCTTTGATATACAGAGGCTTAAGTGCAAAGATGAGAAAGGAACTTTCAGAAAGATCTCTTGAGCTTGTTGGCTTAAAGGATAGGATGCATCATTTACCTAGTCAGCTTTCAGGTGGACAGCAGCAAAGGGTTGCTATAGCAAGAGCTTTAGCTGGAAATCCTGCACTTATACTTGCTGATGAGCCTACTGGAGCACTAGATTCAAAAACAGGTGCAAAAATTATGGAATTATTTACTGAACTTAATGAAAATAATAATATCACTATAGTTCAGGTTACACACGAAGAAGAAATAGCCGGATATGGCAAAAGAATTTTAAGATTAGTAGATGGAGAGATAGTTTCAGACGTAGAAACTAATAGGAGGAAAAATGTTTAAGAAAATTATTTCATTACTTATAGTATTTGCAATAGTATTTGCAGGTGGTTATTATACTGCCATTCAATTAATACCAAAATCTAATGAAGCAAACGCTGACCCTACATATGCTACTAAACCTGTTACTAGAGGCGATGTAAAGGTAGGGGTTTATACATCAGGACAATTAAATGCACAATATGGTGGATCAGTTGGAGCACCAAGACCTGATGGAATAGATGGAAGCATAAAATATACAATTGAAGAGATATTTGTAAAAGAAAATTCTGAAGTAAAAACGGATGATCCTTTATTCAGATTATCAGCAGATTTACAAAGACCAATAGATGAAAACAACGATAGAATAGCTGAAAAGCAAAGAGAAATAGCTAGATATCAATCAGATATTAGCGATATGTTAAAGACATTAGGATCAAAGCTTAACAGAAATATAACAAGTCTTTCAGAGGTTAATCCATATGATGGAATAGTAATAAAGGCTCCAATTTCTGGTAGACTTACAGCCTTAAATGTTAGAGAAGGCGAAAAGGTTAATAACAGCTTAATTGGTGAAGTTGTAAATGATAGCATGTTCAGAATATCATTTAAAGCAACAGTTAATGAATTTACAAATTTACAAAAAGGTCAAAAGGTTTTATTAAGCTTTAATGGTTATGAAGGATATTATAACGGTGTTATAAAGGAAATAAACCCTAACAAGGTTCCTAATGATGATAAGATATCTTATGTACACCATGGTGTGATCGAAGCAGAAAACCCTGGACTTATTCAAGTAGGTACTACAGTTGGAATATCAACTAATATAAATGGTTATCCAGGAACAACATTAACATATGCAGGAAAAGTTGAAGCATATTTAGATCAATCTAAGATTTTCTTAACAGGATTTAATTTATCAGATGCTAAAACATATTTAGCAACAGAAGTATATGTTAATCAAAATGAATTTGTTGAAAAGGGTAAAGAGATTGTAAAAATAGCTGGTAATGATATAGCTGATGATATACAAAAAGATATAAATGCTATAAAAGAAGTATATGCAAAAATAGATTCATTAAGAGAAGAAATAGATAAATTAAACAAGGGAATTGCAAATCTAAATGATTTTACTAATAAGCTATTAGTTAAGGCTCCTAATGATGGTATAGTATCGTGGATACGCTATAATGTAGGAGATAGCTTTGAGGTTACTGCAAACTCACAACAATGGGATTTGGAAGTTATAAACCTATATAATGCAAGCTTAATGAGTATCTACACACAAGTTAGTGACCTTGATGTAAACTATGTTCAGGTTGGTTCTAAGGTTGATGTTACAGTTGATGCTATGCCAGGAAAGATTTTTGAAGGTACAGTTGAGAGAATGTATCAATCATATAATCGTGATGGTAAGGTATCTTATGAAGTAATAATAAGCGTTGTAGGTGGAGATGGATTAAAGCCTGGCTTTAATGCAAGCTGCTTTATAAGTGGTGGAGAATCTCTAGATACATTGATTATACCTATAGAAGCTGTATTTGAGGAAGATTCAAAGCAAAAGGTTGAAGTGTTAAATGATGATGGAACAGTAGATTCAGTTGAAATTGAAGTTGGACTGATGAATGATAGATATGTTGAAGTATTAAGTGGATTAGTTGAAGGACAGAAAGTCGTAACTGGAAATTCAGGAGATTTAATGCCAAGTCAAACAGTAAATAATAATAATTCTTTAATACCTAAAAAATAAGATGTGGAGGTAAGGCTATGAATAAAAAAGGAATTATTTCATCCTTCCTTGTTCGTTTAAAGTTCTCTGCGATGATGGCTTTAAATGGAGTTACATCAAACCTTTTAAGAACATTTTTGACTGTACTAGGTATAGCAATAGGTGTTGCAGCTGTTGTTAGTCTTATGGGCATTGGTGAAGGTGCTAGACAGGCAGTTGTTGCTCAATTTGAAAGCTTAGGTCAAAATGTTATAGTGATTAAAGCAAATTCTTCTGATTACAATTTTGCAACTGATGAGGCTGCTGAATTAAAAGAAAGAGTTGAAGGTATTGAATATACAACTCCTGTAGTATATGCAATTGATTCTACTACAAAATCAAAAAAAATTCCTATGAGATGGAGAAGAAATGAATTTTCACTAGAGGTTTTGGGTGTAAATAATTTCTATCCAGAGATAAGAGATCATAAAGTGATTTCAGGGAATTTCTTTACATCATTGCATGTTAAGCAAAATGCTCCAGTTGTTGTTTTAGGATATAATATTGCTAATTCATTATTAAATGGTAGAAGCCCTGTTGGCCAAACAATGAAAATTAACGGTATTAACTATAGAATAGTTGGTGTATTGGCTCCAAAGGGAGAAGGTAACGGAGATGGAATAGATGATAAGGTAATAATACCTTATACAATGGCGATGAGAATTTCTCAATCAAAGGATATAACAGAGATTTGGGCAAAGTCTAATTCAGCTAAGGAAGCTGACTTTGCAATGCTACAGCTAGGAAGAATTTTCACTAGAAAAATCAAGGGAACAACTATAAATCCTAATACTGGTGGAGACGGTACTGTAGATGGCGGTGGAGTAATAATTGACGGTGGAGGTATTGCTGTACCAATACCTATAGAGCCAGGTATTGAAGAACCAAATGGAGGTAATATCATAATTGAAGGTGGGCAACCAATCACTATTACAAGCTTAAATCAAATGGTAGAACAAGCAGACCAAGCAAATAGAGTTATGTCACTTTTACTTGGTGGTATAGCTGCAGTTTCCTTGCTAGTAGGCGGTATAGGAATCATGAACATAATGCTTGTTGCTGTAACTGAAAGAACAGGTGAAATAGGTGTACGAAGAGCCTTAGGTGCAAAGCAAGAGGATTTACTTATCCAATTCTTACTTGAAGCGATATATGTAAGTATTATAGGTTGTTTAGTTGGAGTAATAATGGCTGCATTTGCAATTGACTTAGCTACAAAATATGGATTAGATGCTGTAATGAGTTCACAATCAATAAAGATTGCAATAGGAGTTGCATTATCATCTGGACTATTGTTTGGAGTATATCCAGCAATCAATGCATCATCATTACCACCTGTTGAAGCTTTGAAAAGATCATAAGAATCCGAAGGATTCTTTAAATGGAAAACTAAAAATATTACGAAGTAATAATTTTAGTTTTACTATGTATAACCTTTAAAATATTATAAATAAAAACCGAGAAGAATAATTAAATTCTTCTCGGTTTTTCCTATTCTAGTACCATAAAATCAGTTACCAAGCAGCATACCTTGTTGTTTTTATCATATCCAAAGTATGATGGGAAGGTACCTTCCTTCCAGCCAGCTGTAAATGCAATTATATTACATTTGTTTTTACCATAAGGAATATCTTTATATGAAAAGGCTTTTTTTGAATATTTTATAGAAGAACGTATTAATTCTTCATATTCTTCTAAATCCTCTTCGAAAAGCATATCTAACTCTTCCATTACACTCTCATCCATATAAGAACAAATACCATTTTCAACATCAAAGCCTAGAAATTCATCATTCTTTAAACTATTTGTATTCTCACCATCATAGATTGCCATATTCCATTTTACAGGAGCTTCTTTAGTAAACTCTATTTTAGATAGAGCAGTCAATTTTTCTCCATTTTCAAAATCAGATATAAATGCTGAAACTG
>JBPOHM010000353.1:0-2275 GCA_052035585.1 Bacillota bacterium | reverse complement strand
ATACGCATTAAGATGAGATAAAAAATAATTTTTGATTTATTTTACAAATCTCAAAAAAAATATATACTAAATTATATAGAAACATGGAGGAATAATTAATAATGAATGAAAAAATAATAATTGGCGTTGACACAGGAAACAGATGTGTAAAGACAGTAAATCATACTTTTGTAGCGGGTATTAAAAAGCATATAATGAAACCAGCTATATCAAAAGAAGTAATAAGATATAAAAATGCGTATTACACATTAACTTCAGAAAGAATTACTCAACGTGATGACAAAACAGAAAATGAAGATTATTTCATATTAAGTTTATTTGCCATTGTTAAGGAATTACAAAGCAGAAATTATGATTTAAATGAACATCATAATATTCATCTTGGGGTAGGACTTCCACCTTCTCATATTGGAAGATTACAAGATTCTTTCGTATCTTATTTTAAAAGAAATTTTGTAACATTTGAGTATAACGGAAAAGAAGTAAAAATTTCAATAGAAGATGTAAATTTATTCCCTCAAGGTTATGCTGCTATTGTTCAACAAATGGACAAGATTGTAGAAATACCAAAATCATATATAGTAGATATTGGTGGTTACACAACAGATGTAATTATGTTAAAGAACGGTATTCCTGATATGTCTTTCTGTGAATCTCTTGATTTTGGAATGATACAATTATATAACAGAATAAAGAGTATGGCTGAAACGGAATATGGGAAGAAACCTGATGAAACGCAAATTGACCATGTTATTGAAACAGGCGAAGAGCTATATAAAGATATGTCTAAGAGAATAAATGATATAGCTTCTGAATATGTTGATGAGGTTTTGGGTAAATTGTATGAACTTGGTGTTGATTTAGTTTTAAGTTATGCAATATTTGTAGGTGGTGGTGCTTTAAGACTTAAAGAATATATTAAAAGGTCAACTTTAGTTACAAAGAAAATGATTATTCCAAGTATAAATACAAATGCAGCTGGATATGAATATATAATTCAAAATACCACATTTTAATATCTAATCAACTTGCTAAGTTTCACTAAAAATATAGGTGGTGGTTATCTTTTGTTAAACAAAAAAACTGAGAAAAAAAATGAAGCAAGGTTTTCTCTGCAATTTGACGAAACAAATCCAGCCCATTTTAACGCAATAGTAATACTAAATGATAAGGGAAGGAATAAATCAAATTATATTGCTGAATTAATTAATCAAAGAGAAAGAGAAGAAGATTATGCTGAAAATTTATTGGCAAATAAAGGACTTCTAAAAAGTTTAATTAAAGAATTTTTGGTTGAAGTATTAAATTAGAATAAAAATTTATTGTCTTTTTTACAAAACGGGAATGACGAATTAAACAAATTTGAAAATAATGATATAATAGTACTTGAAGACAAGAACAATGACAAACTAAATAGATATAACAAAGAGATAATAAATAGTTTAAGTTGTTTTGGAATTAAAAAATAATTTTAATTACGAAAGGAGAGTAGGTCTTTAGACCGAATATTATGAATATGATATCAATAATTAACAACAAAAAATTAATGAAAAAAATGCTTTCTATTTTTATGATAGTGTTAATGCTTGTAGGAACAGTGAATTTATTTTACGTTAGTGGTTTTGCAACAGAAGAAGCAGCAGTAGACATAAAAAATATAGGAAGTAAAATTTATAACTTCATTTTAGGAATATCTACAGTTCTTGCTGTTGTTGCTGAAGCTGTTGCAGCTTGTATGTATTTTTTCTCCTCTAATGGAAAAACAGTTGAAATGGCTGGTAATTGGATGAAAAAGATTGCCCTTGGTTGGGTTGCTATTAATTGTATGGGAATTATAGTTAGTCTATTTACTGGATTCTTTACAGGGTATCAATGGATTGCTTCTTAATGAATTTTCATTAATTGTAAAATTGTAAATATGAGAGGGGAAACCCTCTCTTATTTATTAAAACCATGACAGAACACACCCGTTCTCTATAGACGGGTGATGAATGTCATAAGTCTTAAACATAATAAAATATATAAGAAAGGAGAGATAATTATAAAACTATCATTTAAATTTAAACCAAAAATTAATGATGAACAATTAGCTATTATTGAAGATTTGTCATTTCACAATACAGGAATATATATCAACGCTGATGTTAACGGAAGTCTTAATATTTTAAAGTTGTATATAAAAGACGAAGGTATTCCTAAGCTAATCCAATTAGCAAGGGATAAGGGTTATGTGAATAACCCAGTAAAGTTACGAGTTGCTTAGCATTACAGCTAA
>JBPOHM010000332.1:0-3592 GCA_052035585.1 Bacillota bacterium | reverse complement strand
TATTTTAACAATATAAAAAAATGCAATTTATAGCATTTTATGTTATTGTTTACCATATATAAAATTTTTTTAGTACTTTTAATTGAATTTTGAAAAATTTTATCATATTAAAATGAAGGTGATATTATATGAAAATATCAATTATAAAAGGATATAAAGATTTAGGTTATGAGCACTCTATATTTTAGAGTGTTTACTTTTAAATAAAAATATTGCTATTTTGGACATTTTATTGTAAAATATGTTAATAGTGATATACTATATAGATGAACTAAATAATTAAAATATTCAAAGTTAAGGACTAAACAATATGCTAAATGATATTATAGAACTAAAAATAATTGATATAAACCATGAAGGTCAAGGAGTAGCAAAGCTTGATAATCTTGTTATATTTACAGATAAAGCAGTAACAGGAGATATTGTAAAGGCTCAAATACTTGAACTAAAGAAGAGCTTTGCTATAGCAAGAACAGTAGAGATACTACAGGCTTCACCATATAGAGTAAAGCCTAAATGTAAATACTTTGAAAGCTGTGGTGCATGTCAGTTGTTAGATTTATCATATGAAGAGCAATTAAAATATAAGAAAAATATAGTAATTAATACACTTAAAAAATCATCAATAAATATTGATGATATCAAGGTTAGTGACACTATAGGTATGGATAATCCATTTAGATATAGAAATAAAACTGCATTTTCAGTGTCAAGGGATGATTCTGGTAGAGTAAAAATTGGTACATATGAACAAAGCTCTCATAAGCTTGTTTATTTAGAGGAGTGCTTAATACAATCAGAGCTTGCTGATAGTATATTAAAGCACACTCGAGAGGTTTTTGAAAAATACAAGATTAAACCATATAATAAAATAACAAAAGAAGGAACAGTAAGACACATTGTAATTAGAACAAATAAAAACAATGAAGCTATGCTAATCATAGTAACAAATACAGAAGAGCTTCCATATGCAGATAAAATAGCTAATGATTTAATACAAGCAGAAAATAGAATAAAAACAATAGTACAGAATATAAACAACAAAAATACAAGTGAGATATTGGAATATAAAAACAAAACAATATATGGAGCTGGAACAATTACAGACTATATATCTAATTTAAAATTTACAATATCTCCACATACCTTCTTCCAAATAAATAGCACTCAGACAGAAAAGCTATATGAAAAAGCAATTGAATTTGCTCAATTAACTAAGAACGATATATGCTTTGATCTTTATTGTGGTATCGGAACAATATCCTTATTAGCTGCTAGGAAAGCGAAAAAGGTATATGGTGTAGAAATAGTCGAGCAATCAATTAAGGATGCTAGATTAAATGCCAAAGAAAATAAAATAGATAATGTAGAGTTCTTCTCTGGAAAGGTAGAAAATTTACTACCAACATTATACAAACAAAATATAAAAGCAGATGTAATAATAATAGATCCACCAAGAAAGGGCTGTGAAGCAGAGGTATTAAAAGCAATTAAAAACATATCTCCAAAACGACTAGTATATGTTTCTTGCAATCCAGCAACCTTAGCTAGAGATTTAAAAATTTTACAAGATGATGGATTTAAGATAGAAAAAGTCCAACCAGTTGATATGTTCTGCAACACAGTCCACGTTGAGACGGTAGTATTGATGTCTAGGGTCAAAGAGTGAGTGTAGGTAAAGCCCTTATATATCAAGGCTTATAGCACATATGGGTATAAAACCCACTGAGAAAAATCATGAAAATATCGCTTCGTGGAAACAAGTCCATAAGAGCGGTTTTTGATAGTCAAGTGGTCAGGTTGGATGTCATAGCTTGGCGAGTGGTCGGGTTAGATGTCAGCCTTCGCGAGTGGTCAGGTTAGATGTTTTTTCGGATTTTTTTGAGGTTGTGTGGTCAGGTCGGATATTTTGATTGTGAGGTGTGCTTGTCAAGTACAATATGATAAAACAAGGGTTAAAATAGGCTTAAAGAACAATAAATAATTATGAGGAGAGAATTACCATGAAAAAAAGAACCATCACTGTTTTCGCATTAATATTATTGATATTGACAATGTCCCTGATAGGATGCAACAAAACTGATTCAGAGAAACAAGATAATAACACTGCAAAAAGCAACCAAACCGTGAAAAATGAAAATAAGGAAAATAACGAAGAGGGCGACGGAACAATTACAATTTCTTTAAAGATTTCAAATCTTGATCAAAGGCAGGAGAAATATAATCTAATTTTTGCACCAGTAGGCGCATTTAATCCCGGAGAGCCAATAACGCGTTTCAAGAGCTACCCCATTGAATCCGATTCGTTGACCGTAGACATATCGGAACTATCCGCTTATTGTGATTGGGATATGGGGGGAAGCGGCGAAATGAAAATTGGACTTAGCGTTGCAAGGGTTGAAGACATCAATTCCCGCAATCCCCTCTCCGAGATAATGCCTTTAACTTTTTCCGAAGATCTGCAAACATGTAAAGAAGGAAAAGAGATCACCCTTTCTATGACGGATAAGCCTTTAACCAGTTTATACCCCGAAGGCACTTTCCTTGTGAGAATTGTAGACTCAAAAGGTGAAGGCGGGTATGTAAATTTTAGATATCAGTCTAAAACCAACACAACACTGACACTCGGAAGGGGTTCAAGTGGCCCCGACTTTTTAGTAGCTTTCGAAGCATCGGAATTTAAAGGAAAAATCAGGGATGCCGTTTTGGTTATTACAGACTTTGAAAACAAACCAATTAGTGAGCAGCGAGAATTGCGTTTTGATGAAAATGGCTATTGTGAGCAAGGGCAATATATTGAGGTTGTAATTCCTAGGTAGCGTTAAAGGCTCTGTTAACTAAGAATGAGAAAATGAGACTTGAAATGCGAACTGGTATTAAAAAACGAAAAGACCACAACCGGCTCGGATGGAAATAGGGTAAAAGAGTGAGTGTGCGAAAAACCCTTATATATCAAGGTTTTCAGCACATATGGGTGAAAAACCCATTGAACGAAAATGAGGTTTTTTTGCTTCGCGGGAACAAGTCCACAAGGGTGTTTTTTGATAGTCAAGTGGTCAGGTTAGATGTCATAGCCCCGCGTGTGGTCGAGTTAGATGTCAGCGTTCGTGAGTGGTCGGGTTAGATGTTTTTTCGGCTTTTGCCGAGGTTGTGTGGTCAGGTTGGATGTTAGACAAAATGATGCAAAAATCAAGGAGGCGGAATATGAAGACTCTGAATGAGCTGATTGAAGCGTATACAAATCATTTACAACAGGGTGAAATACAAATTGCGTATAAAGGAATATTAGAATTTTTAGGGAAATTAAGAGCTGAGTTTATCAAGAAACACCCACATTACGATACAAGCAGTATATATCAAGGCTATATGGATATGTCCTATTTTTCTTTGAATACGAAATTATTAAAGGATAAAGGTTTGAAAATTGCCATTGTCTACTTACATGAAAAGGGTGACTTTGAAGTATGGCTTTCTGCTCGGAACAGGGATATTGCAAAAAGTTACGCATCTATACTTAACAGTAATATTTCAGGTGATGTAAATCTATTTCATGATATCAATAATCCGGATGCTATAATTGAGTGCATCTTGA
>JBPOHM010000144.1:0-5248 GCA_052035585.1 Bacillota bacterium | reverse complement strand
AGATTCATGGAGACCTGAGTCTGATTTCTCTCTTCTAATTTCAAACCGATGGCCTTGACATATCTCAGTCCTCCGCCAATATATCTTACTTTCTTTGCAATCTTGTCTGCAATCTCAACATCCGGTGTATCTAAGTTGACATTGAATGCCACTAGTGGAACCCTGGCTCCAACAGCTGTTGCACCACTTTTTACATTCATTTCTTGTGGACCAAAATCCGGTTTCCATTCTTCACCCTTAATTTTTTCAAAGAATCCCTCATATTGGCCTTTTCTAATATCTGCGAGGTTTCGTCTCTCAGGTCTTGTTGCTGAATCTTCATATAAATATACCGGAATTCCCCAGCTCCCGATTTCAGCTGCTACTTCAAGTGCTACTTCTTTACATTCTCCAATGCTGACATTAGACACCGGTGTGAATGGTATAACATCTGTAGCTCCCATTCTGGGATGGGCTCCTTGATGCTTTGACATATCTATTAACTCGGTAGCTTTCTTTGCAGTATTAATAGCAGTCATTTTGATTTGCTCAGGAGAGCCAATCATTGTCAGCACAGTCCTGTTGTGATCCTTGTCAGGGGCATAGTCTAAAATGATAATGCCTTCAATTTTTCTGGCTTCATCAATGATTTGTTCAATAATAGCCTGGTCCCTGCCTTCACTAAAGTTTGGAACACATTCCATTAACTTTCTCATTTTTACCTCCTGTTTTTTTTACATTAAATTCTCAACGAAAGTCTTTATGAACCATATTGTTTGCGGTTGATAAATAATATCTACTAAAAATGCTCCAACTATCGGAACTATCATCATTGCCTTACGGCTCATACCATATCTGTCATTAACGGCAGTCAGGTTCACAATAGCTGTAGGAGTAGCTCCCAAACCATGTCCTAAAAGACCGGCACACATTACAGCAGCATCGTAGTTGCTTCCAAGTACACGGAAAACAACGAAATATGAGAATAGTACCAGGAACACAACCTGAGCAGCCAAGATTACCAGCATTGGTCCTGCAAGGTCCATCAGTTCCCACATTTTCAATGTCATCATGGCTATGGATAAGTAGAGTCCCAGAGTTACATTACCTATACTGTCAACCAGAGAGAAGTCAAACTTATACCAGGCAGCTTTTTCATTAACGTTTCTAAGAATCATTGCAACAAACATTGCTCCCACATAGGTAGGGAAAGACATATCTATCAGTTTGCCTATCCATTCTGATACAATAGTCCCGATAGCCATGGCTACAAGAATCGCAGTAACATTCTTCATAATATCAAGATCACTTAAAGATTCACCGGTTCCAACATTTATTTCTGTAATACTGGTATCCAGATTCTCACTGGGATCCGGTCTCAGGCTATATTTTTCAATTAAACGGCGTGCAACAGGACCACCTACCATAACAGATGAAATAAGTCCAAAAGTTGCAGCTGCAGCTCCTACAAGTTGACCTGAAGGGTATCCCATTTCCTCGAAAGTAAGACCATATGCAGCTCCTGCACCATGTCCGCCTATCATGGTAATTGCACTACATAAAAGTGAATATGCTTTTTCCAGACCAACAACACCTGATAATCCTACGCCAATAATATTTTGAACTATAGATACAAAAGCTGATACCAACCAATATATAATTAATAATTTCCCACCCTTTTTAAGCAATTCCATACTTGCACCAAGACCAACAGTGGTAAAGAAGGCCAGCATGAAGAATGACTGCAGAGTTGTATTAAATTTAAAGGCAAATGTACCTGTCATATGGCCAACCCAAGTAATAAGCATAAATATAAATCCACCAACAACAGCTGCCGGTATACAATATTTTACTAAGAAATATACCTTGGCTTTAATAAAATAACCAAAAACAAGTAATACTGCTGCCATAGCAGTTGTCATAGTCATATCTACATTAATAGTAAAAACATTTTCAATCATTTCAAATGACATATAATCCTCTCCTTTAGTTTATTTTTTTTTATTCTTTAAAAATCTCACTACATTCCTTTCATTCTTATGATTTAGCTTGTTGCAAACACCACCACCCTCCTTACACTACTTTTTATAAAATAAAACGGCTTGAATTATTCCATTTTTAATGAGAATTCAATTCCAGTTTTAACTAAACAAATTCCTTCTATTACAAACTTTCTTTTTCCTTAGTAATAAATCCTAAAAAATCCGCAATAAGTCTTGCTGCTAAATAGCATGTAGTAGAGCCAGCATCATCATACGGAGGGGATACTTCTACAAAATCCAATCCTATTACATTGCATTGCTTGGCTATACATTCTAACATGTTATTCATTTCATCATAATAGAAACCTCCGAACATTGGAGACCCTGTACCTGCAGCTATAGAATAATCCATTCCATCTATATCAAATGTTACAAAAACATTTCTTTCTGATTTGAAATCAGAAACTATATTTTCTATCCCAATATTTCTCACTTGTTTAGTAGAATATATTATATCCCCATTATTTCTTGCATCTATGAAATCAGACCTGCCACTGCTGCCTATTCCTCTTATTCCAAGATGAAGTATTTTTTTCACGTATGGAAGTTTAGAAATATTTCTCATTGGAGAACCATTAGAATAATACTGTCCACCAATATTATCTGTCCAGTCCAAATGAGAATCTATTTGTATTACATCAATATCCCCAATAGTATCCAAACCTTTAACAACTGGATATGTAATTGAGTGATCTCCACCTAGAACAACAGGAAATGCTTTTCTTTTTGTTATTATTCTTACTGCTGCTTCGATATTTTCAAAAGTACTATTCAAATCGCCAGGTATGTAATCTATATCACCGCAGTCAACTATTTTCCATTTATCCGCATCTAAATAGTACAAATCTCTCTCAGGATCGTATGAACCACCAGACTTAAAACTAAATCTTGTTGACCCTAATCGTATGCCCCTTGGACCAAGCCTTGCGCCGGATTTGCCCTGTATTGCCAAGTCACATGGAGCTCCTATTATTGCTATATCAGCATATAGCTCTTCTAAATTCATACATATATTAGTTTTCGCAAATGTAGCTATCCCGGTAGGAGCCGGATTTACTGCTTTCTTTAAGCTAGAATTGTTCATAAGATTCTCCTTCCATAGAGTAAAAATGACTTTTTATTCCAATCATATTTCTATATTTTGCATAATTCATGCCAACATTTTAAAAGTAAACATTGTGCATTTTAGAGGTTTTCAGTGTTTAGTATTTTTAAAAGCCATTAAAAATACAAAAAACTACCCTGCAAAAATTGCAGTATGCAAAATTTGCAGGGTTTCTAAATCTCTTATAAATCATACTCTTTGATCTTATATCTCAAGCTTCGTTCTGATATTCCCAAGCTTACAGCAGTCAGCTTCCTATTATGATTGTTTTTTCTTAAAGCAAAGTCAATAACCTTCTTTTCAATTTGTTTTATATTTTCACCTTCATAAACTTTAATATGATCCATAGCGGAAATATTGGATGTGTTGATTATATCAGTTGGACTAATATGGAGCACACTAGTATCTATATAGTCTAAAGTACTTAATAGGACGGCTCTTTGGATGATATTCTCTAATTCCCTTACATTACCCTTATAGCTATAATTGGTAAGAATTTCATAGGCTTCATCAGTAATTCCGGAAATATTTCTATTGAAAGAAATATTATATTTTTCTATAAAATACAGGACCAACAATTTTAAATCTTCGATACGCTCTCTTAGAGGTGGAGCTACAATGTTTATTACATTAATTCTATAATACAGGTCTTCTCTGAACTTACCAGCTTCTACTTCTTTATTCAGATCCTTGTTGGTGATACAGATTATCCTGACATCAACAGGGTGTGA
The DNA here is from genome assembly GCA_052035585.1 of Bacillota bacterium. Classification (GTDB taxonomy): domain Bacteria; phylum Bacillota; class Clostridia; order Tissierellales; family Sedimentibacteraceae; genus UBA1535. The sequence continues at coordinate 1,391 of JBPOHM010000144.1, read as the reverse complement.
TATAGCATCACCAATCTGCCTGGTTTCCTTTTCCTGCAGAAATCTTAAAAGCTTTGATTGAAGCTCTAAATCCATTTCTGCAATTTCATCCAATAGGAGTGTTCCTCCGTCAGCCTTTCTGATAATTCCAATTTCATCCTTGTAAGCACCTGTAAATGAACCTTTCTTGTAACCAAAAAGTTCGGACTCCAACAGATCATGTGGCATGGCTGCACAATTTATCGATATATAAGGTTTGTCCCTTCGATTACTGGTGCTATGAATTTTTTGAGCTATTAGTTCCTTGCCAGTGCCGCTTTCTCCGGTTATAAGGACTGTAGCATTGGTATCCTTTATTCTCAGGATAATATCATTTATTTCTTTAATAGCCGGGGACTCACCAATAATATTCTTTTTCAGATGTCCCTCAAGGCTATCGATTTTTTGATACATCCTTAACTTTTCATCAGCTGTATGTAATAGTAAAAGAAGTTGATCGTTATTAATAGGTTTGGTAATAAAATAGTAAGCACCTGACTTAATAGCCTTGATAGAATTCTCTATATTGGAATAAGCGGTCATCATAATTATTATTGCCTGGGGCTGTATCTTTAATAGTTTCTCCATTAATTCAAAACCATTATCCCCATTTAATCTTAAATCAAGAAGAACCAAAAATATATTTTCTTTTTTAAATATGTCTAAAGCATCTGAAGAATTATCACTGGTATATACATCAAAACTATCTTCTAAAAGAAACTTCAGCGACCTTAGGATTTTAACCTCATCATCGATTACTAAGAGTTTATTCTTCATTAGACTCACCCCTTTTAACTTCTAATATAATAGACATACCCATTTCTTCACCAAGACTACAAGCAGAAATCATACCCTCGTTTTCATCCACCAGCTGCTTAACCACAAACATGCCTATACCATTTCCATATTCCTTAGTTGTATAGAATGGTTCAAATATATACTGTATATCATTTTCATTCATACCATGACCATTATCATTGAATGATAGAGTGATTTTGTCATTATTTATTGTCGCCTTTATTCTAATAGTCGGGTGGCTTACTTCTTTTACTGCATCTATACTGTTAAGCAGAATATTCAAGACAATTTGTTTAAAATGACCTGTATCAAATTTAATATAGTATGATTTATCGACATCAATAAGCAGATCTATATTTCCTAAATGGAATTTTACAAGCTTTATTGTTTTCATCAACTCTTCATACAAATTGGAATTTTCAATAACTGCTTTTCTTGGAGATGTATATTCCATAAATTCCTTGATAAGCCCATCTATTCTTTCAATCTCATCGGGAATATCTTCGGCTGCAGCCAAAATAAATTCCTCATCCTTTAATTTATCTTTCATCTGCGTAGTATACAATTTGATTGAG
>JBPOHM010000123.1:0-1990 GCA_052035585.1 Bacillota bacterium | reverse complement strand
ATGTAAGCTTATGAGCTTTTTTGATATTGATTATACTCTAAAGCAATCTAATATTGAAAATATAGAACATCATTATATTATTAAAAAATATATTAAAGTTAACAACGAAAATATTGGATGTATAATTATAAGCTCATCTAATATAACACAAGCTGATTATTTGAAAAATAATATTGAATTCATTAAAAAATACCTCAATGAAACTGCAAATTATATAAGTGAGTCTTTTAAATGGGAACGCAAGGTATATAAGGATAGTATTTTGCAAAATCAAATGACTACAGTATTTGATTTTGCAAATGTTGGTCTTGTTATTTATTCTGATGATGAAGGAATAAAGCAGATGAACACAAAAGCTAAGCAGCTATTGCATTATGAGGATTTAAAAATTTATAATGTTTTGGTAAAGGATATGATAGATTTAGTTGATAGTGGCAAGCTATTAACTGAATATAGTACATATAATTTGATATATAGAATTATTGATGAAACAATCTATACTATAGATATACATGCAAAAATTTTAGAAGAAAGAGATGGCAATAAAAGTGTAGCCTTTATGATGAGAAGCTTTGAAAAGCCTCAAAAAATTGTCAGACTTCAGCAAAAGGAAATTGAAGATGAGGACATGATAATAACTCAAGATAAGGCTATGATAAAAATACAAGAAAAAATACAAACCATTTGTAATTTTGATTCAAATATTTTTATTGGTGGAGAAAGTGGAACAGGTAAGGAGCTATTTGCTAGAGAAATACATTATAGTAGTAATAGAAAAAATAAACCCTTTATAGTTGTCAATTGTGCAGCAATACCTGAAAATCTATTAGAAAGTGAACTGTTTGGCTACGAAGAGGGTTCGTTTACAGGAGCTAAGAAGGGTGGAAAGGTAGGAAAGTTTATTTTAGCTAATCATGGAACACTGTTCTTAGATGAAATAGGAGACATGCCTTTGAACCTACAGGCTAAGCTTTTAAGGGTGTTAAACGATCGCAAGGTAGATAGAATTGGTAGTGATAAGCTGATTGACATAGATGTTCGTATCATATCAGCTACTAATAAAAATCTTGAAGAGATGATAAGAAACAATGAGTTTAGGGAAGACCTTTATTATAGACTCAATGTTATTCCTATTTATATACCACCACTTCGTGAAAGAAGAGATGATATACTTTTAATAGCAAGTCATTATATTAATATATTTAATAAAAAGTTTAATAAAAACATTTTAGGCTTAAGTCAAGATGTTGTTAATATATTGAATAACTATGATTGGCCAGGAAATGTAAGAGAGCTAAAAAATTATATAGAATATATGGTGGGCTTTGAAAACAAGGAAATTATATCAATAGATAATTTACCATATAAAATTAAGGAGTTTTACAATAGAAATAATGACAATATAATAAGCAATAAAAGTAGTGGTACTCCATTTAAAATGAGCCAAACTAATATGAAGCTAAAGGATGTTTTAAAGATGGTAGAAAAGCAATATTTAGAGCAAATAATATCAAACTATGAACAGCCTTTAAGTCTTGAAGCTATTAAAGAAATCTGCAAAACAGTAGATATAAGTGTAGCAGGATTTTATAGGAAAATAAAATAAATCATATTTAAGCAGCAGTTATAATTCTGTTGCTTTTTTATTGCTTAGAATTGTTTAAATTAGAACATATGATATTTTGAAATCATATAATGAAGTTAGAGTAAATTAAAAGGAGGTTGTAAATGCAAGCATATACAAATAGAGGTTTTGGTTATACAATACAAGATGGGGATTCTTTGTGGTTAATAGCACAACATTTCAATACAACTGTAAAGGATATATTAAAAGAAAACCCTAAGCTAGATGAAAATAATTTATTTACTGGACAGATAATTAGGATTCCTCAAAAATGCAGGTATAGCTTATTAAATTCTCAGTGTACTTTTAATTGTATAAGTTCGGCTGAGCAGATGTTAAGCAATCAATTTAGGCTATTATGGGAAC
>JBPOHM010000074.1:0-1979 GCA_052035585.1 Bacillota bacterium | reverse complement strand
TTATTAGTATTGATAATAAAAATATTTACATTTCTATACCAGAAAATAAAGTCTCAAATAAACTAAGTTTAAAGATTAATGAACTAAAAGAAATGTTAGAGTCTAATCTTGAGTTTAGCAAGGCTATAGATGTTACAAACTTCTTTAATAGAGCAACGCCATTACAAGATGATTCATATTATTTAGCTATTTACAATGAAATAAAAAATATGAAAACACCTGTACTAAAAGAGAGTGTAATTCAAGAAAAACAAAAACCTTTTATTTTCATTATAGATGAAATAAACAGAGGAGAAATATCTAAGATTTTTGGTGAGCTATTCTTTTCTATTGATCCTGGATATCGTGGACAAGCTGGTGAAGTTTCTACATTGTATTCAAATATGCATGAAAATCCTGATGAGAAGTTTTATATACCAGAGAATGTTTATATAATTGGGACTATGAATGATATAGATCGTTCGGTTGATAGTTTTGATTTTGCAATGCGTAGAAGATTTAGATTTATTGAAATAAAATCTGATGATAGATTAGAAATGTTAGAGGTACTTGGTGAACAAAAGGACGAAGCAATAAAAAGAATGATTGCTTTAAATAATGAAATCTCAAAAGTTGATGAGTTGAATGATAATTATCATATTGGAGCATCTTACTATTTGAAGTTAAAGTATTTAACATTTGATCAATTGTGGACAGATTATCTAAAGCCATTGCTCCAAGAATATATTCGTGGTATGTATGATGAAGACGGTATTATGAATAATTTTGCAAAAGCTTATGGGTATATAGGTGATAATAATGACGGAACTCAAAATCAAGGATAATCAATATAGGAGTAAAAGTGACTTTGAAATAATAAAAAGCTTGACTGAGAAAATTGCTAACAAGACACTTGAACAGCTAGAAAAAGAAGGGGTATTTTTATTTCCGAGAGCTATAAAGGATTCTGAAGATATTAGTAAGGAACAAAAGATTTTAGAAAGTGTAAATGATAGTTATAAGTCAAGCAATATTGTGGGATTTCTAGGATATGGTAAAGAAAGACTAATTATTGAATCGCGTTTTTCTACTGAAGAAAATGATTATTTCTTTCAATATTTGCTTGAGTGTGTTTTGGGTTTTCCAAATATCTTAAATTTTAATACATCTGCTAAACAAAATAACTTAATGTTTAATTTATTAATATATATATTTCCACAGTTTTTAAAAGAAGCTATGAGAAAAGGTCTTTTTAAGACATATGTACGAAATCAATATAATGATGGAAATATAAAAGGAATAATAGATATAAATCGACATGTTAAAATGAATACACCGTTTATAGGAAATATTGCATACAATCAGCGTGAATTTTCATATGATAACTATCTTATGCAATTAGTTAGACATACTATTGAATTCATAAAGAGAAAGTCTTATGGAAATAGTTTGCTACAAAAGGTAAAAGATGAGGTAGAGATTGTTGTTGGAGTTACTAGTAATTATGAATTTTTAGATAAAAGAAGAATTATTAACTCCAACATAAAAAATCCTATACGACATGCATATTATCGTGAGTATAGAGCATTGCAACGTTTGTGTATAATGATTTTAAAAAATGAAAAGCACCAGTTTGTAATGGATATACAGCAAGTCCATGGTATATTGTTTGATGGTGCATGGGTATGGGAAGAATATGTAAATCTGTTAATCGGAAATTATTTTTATCACCCTTTGAACAAGATAGGAAAATGGGGACAAAGATTTTTTGATGGTAATATAGGTTTAATTTTTCCTGATTTTATTAGTAAAAGGGTTGATAATAGAATAATTGCTGATGCAAAATATAAACCAAATGATAATATTAGAGGAACTGATTATCAGCAATTACTTTCTTATATGTTTAGGTTTGATGCAAAGGAAGGTTTGTTTTTATATCCTCAAAATAATAATGATAATGACTATTCAGTATTAAAAATGAATAGTGGATCTACTTATGA